>JALOSP010000024.1 GCA_025458365.1 Hyphomonadaceae bacterium | reverse complement strand
CCAGGCCGGCATCGCCAGCTCGACAATCATAACACGATTGAGTGTGCTGGTCAGCAACACCGCAGTCATCCCGCAGGATACCTGAAACAGGCTCAAGCGCAGCAGACGGGTCAGCGGCAGCTCGTCGCTGACCGCGCCTGCGAACGGCAGGAACCGGATCATCCAGGCCAGACGCTGCGCCTGTTGGGGATTGAGCGGTGCATTGCTCATCCGCGTACAAGCTCCAAAGCGTGGGAGGTGTAGAACCCGCTGCCGATGCGCGCATCGCGACCGACCCGCCATTGCGCCAGCCTCGGATCGGCAGCGATCAACCGGCCCAGCCGCCCGATCCCGACCGGCACGATGGCGGGAGCACGGTCCTTGCGCGGAAACAGCTTGCCCACAGCGTGCATGACCGACAGCGCCGGTGTCTGTGGCGCCACCGTGAACACAACCGAATGGCGGGTGCGCGCCGCAAATCCGGCCAGCATGGTGACAATGTCAGACGGGTCGTAATGGATCAGCGAATCCATCGCGACCACATGGTCGAACGTGCCAAAAGCCGTGCTATGCATGTCGCCCACATGGAAGGCCACGCCGGGCTCGCCTGGCATCGTGCTCTCACGCGGCTGGACATCGTGCGGCAGCCGGGCGCGTGCCTCGGCAACCAGCGAGCCTGCCACATCAATTGCGGTGACCGCGCAACCGGCCCGGGCTGCTGCAATCGACAGCGTGCCAGTCCCGCACCCGGCATCCAGCAAAGACCGCCCGGCCAGGTCCTCGGGCAGCCAGGACAGGAGCGTGGCCCGCATCCGGTCGCGCCCGGCCCGCACCGTGGCGCGGATCCGGCTGACCGGGCTGTCCGTGGTCAACACCTTCCAGGCATCGGCCGCTGTCCGGTCGAAATAGGTGGTCAGCGCCTCGCGGCGGACAGGATCGATCAGGCCAACACTCATCATTCAAACCCCAGGAAGTCGAAGATGTCGCGATCCTTCATCGGCATGGCGGCAAAATCCTTGTCCCCGGCATAAAGGGTTGCTGCCAGGCGCATGTATTCGTTCTGGACGGCCACGATCTCCGGCTCGTCGCCCATTTCAAACAGCGTGGATTTCTTCAAACGGGAACGGCGGATTGCATCGAGGTCCGGCAGGTGGGCAATCCGTTCCATCCCGATGGCCGAACAGAAGCGGTCGATCTCGTCGGTGTTCTTGCTGCGGTTGGCAATCGCACCGCCGAGCCGGACTTCGTAATTCTTCGATTTGGCCTTGATGGCCGCCACGATGCGGTTCATCGCGAAGATCGAGTCAAAGTCGTTGGCCGTGACAATCAGGGCCCGTTCGGCATGTTGCAACGGGGCGGCAAACCCGCCGCAGACCACATCGCCGAGCACATCGAAAATCACCACATCGGTGTCTTCGAGCAAATGGTGCTCCTTGAGCAGCTTCACCGTCTGGCCGACGACATAACCACCGCAACCGGTGCCTGCTGGCGGGCCACCGGCCTCCACGCACATCACGCCATTGTAGCCTTCATAGACATAGTCTTCGGGCCGCAATTCCTCGGTGTGGAAGTTCACGGTTTCCAGCACGTCGATCACGGTTGGCACCAGCCGTTTGGTGAGCGTGAAGGTGCTGTCGTGCTTGGGGTCGCAACCGATCTGCAGCACCCGCTTGCCAAGCCGGGAGAAGGCCGCCGACAGGTTGGAACTGGTCGTGCTCTTGCCGATCCCGCCCTTGCCATAGACGGCAAAAACCTTGGCCTTGTCGATGGTGGCGGTTGGATCCATCTGGAACTGGACGCTGCCTTCGCCGTCTTCGCGCGGGTCGCGCCCGGCAGCGCCGCGCAGGGCCGCGGCCCTGTCATCACGGGTCACGGGGTGACTCTGGGGGCGGGGTTTCAGGCCTTGGGGGAGATCAAGAAGGGTCATTGTTCTGTCGGTTCCTGTTCAGGCTGCCTGTGCGGGAGAAAGGCCCTCGAGCCGGTCTTCAAGCTCGTCCCCTGCAGTGCGCAGGGCGGCCAGGGTCTCGGCGTCGGGGGTCCAGTAGTTGCGGGCGCTGGCTTCCAGCAGGCGGTTTGCCAACCGCAGCGAGGCTTTCGGGTTCAGTTCGCCCAGCCGGGCGCGCATGTCAGGATCGAGCACGAAGGTTTCGGTGATCCGCTGGTAAATCCAGGGCGAGACCTTGCCGGTGGTGGCCGACCAGCCGAGCGTGCAGGTCACCTGCGCCTCGATCTGGCGCACGCCTTCATAGCCATGGCGCAACATGCCCTCATACCAGCGCGGGTTGAGCGTGCGGGTCTGGGTTTCCAACGCCACCTGCTCGGCCAGCGTGCGGACCTTGCCGTCGCCCAGGGTCTGGTCGGAGATATAGACCGGGGCTGCCTCGCCGCCGCGTGCGCGGGTCACGGCCCGGCTGATCCCACCCAATGTATCGACGTAGTGGTCGATGGTGGTGACGCCCAACTCGATGGATTCCAGATTCTGATAGGCCAGCTCGTCCTTGCCCAGCACCTGGCCAAACAGCGCGGCCTGGCGTTGCGGGGCGCCATTGCGGCCATAGGCAAAGCCCTTGCGCGCCTCGAACGCATCGGCCAGTTCATCCTCTCCATTCCATGTGCCCGCGTCGATCAGGGCGTTCACGTTGGCGCCGTATGCGCTGTCGCCATTGGAAAACACGCGCAGGGCTGCAGTCTCCAGATCGCACCCGACAGCGGCCATATGGGCCAGCGCATGGGCACGGATGTGGTTGGCCTCCAGCGGTTCGTCGTCAGCAGTGGCGGCAAGCCACGCGGCTTCGGCCAGCATCCGGGTTTGGATCGGCAGCAAATCCCGGAAAATGCCAGACAGTGTGATCACAACATCGACCCGTGGCCGCCCCAGCTCGGCCAGCGGGATCAGTTCGGCGCCGCAGACCCGGCCATAGCTGTCGAGCCGGGGCCTGGCACCCATCAGCGCCAGGGCCTGCCCGATCGGCCCGCCTTCGCTCTTGATATTGTCGGTGCCCCACAGCACCAGCGCCACCGAGCGTGGCATGGCGCCCGACCGCTCGGCATGGGTGGCCAGCAGCAAGGCGGCCTGCCGGGCACCATCGCGCACGGCAAAGGCGCTGGGCAGGCGGAATGGATCAAACCCGTGAATGTTGCGCCCGGTGGGCAGCATGTCGGGCGTGCGGGCCAGATCGCCACCGGCGGCCGGACGGGTATAGCCACCATCCAGTGCATGCAGCAGCGCGGGCAGTTCGGCGTCCTGATCGAGCGCCAGATTCGCGCTGGCCAGCGTGTCGATCAAGGCTTCGGCACCATCCCCCAAGGTCTTGCCATAGGTGCGCAGCAGCTCCCGTGTCGGGACGCCTTTCAGCACCGCATCAATCAGGCCGGACGGCAGATCGGGAGCACCTTGCCCATGGGCGATCACGGCAAGAGTGGCCGCCCGGTCTGCCCGGTTCATCGGCGCGCCGATCACATGCAGACCCTCGGGGATCAGCGCACTTTCCAGATCGCGCACCCGCTCCTGCAGGATCGCGCACATCGCCTGCGGGTCGGCGGCATCAAGGTCATCCATCAGATCCAGTTCGTTGGCCTGCTCGGCCACCAGGGCCACCATGGCCGGATCAAACCGGCCTTCGCTGGCCCGAAGCCGGACCAGACTGTCTGACAGGTCACCCAGTTTCTGTTGCAGACCGGCATTGTTCAGCGCCGGAGTAAGGTAGGAGATCAGGGTGGCACCGGCACGGCGCTTGGCGATCGTGCCTTCTGACGGGTTGTTGGCTGCGTAGAGATAGAAGTGCGGCATGTCGCCGATCAGCCTGTCCGGCCAGCACTTCTGACTCATCCCGACCTGCTTGCCGGGCATGAATTCCAGCGCGCCATGGGTGCCGAAATGCACCAGGGCATGGGCGCCGAAATCCTCCCGCAGATAGCGGTAGAAGGCGGAAAACGCGTGGGTCGGGGCAAGGCCGCCTTCGAACATCAGGCGCATCGGGTCGCCCTCGGTGCCAAAGCCCGGCTGGATCGCCACCAGCACATTGCCGAACCGCGCGCCCAGCACCTGGATGTTGCGGCCATCGGTGTTGGCCTTGCCTGGTGCCGGGCCCCAAACCGCCTCGATATCGGCCAGATGCGGCTCACGCCGCACGTGGTCGTCTGCCGGGATCAGGGCATGGACATTGGCATCGGTATTGTGCAGCGACGCATTACCTTCGAGCACCATGGCGCGCAGCGCGTCGGCACTGGCTGGCACCGTCACGGCATAGCCGCCACGGGCGAGTGCGGTGAGCGTGTTGAACAGGCTTTCCCAGACATCGAGATAGGCAGCGCTGCCCACTGCACCCGAATTGGGCGGGAAGTTGAACAGCACCACGGCCAGCTTGCGCTGTGCCCGGTCTGCCACCCGCATCGCCACCAGCCGGGCCACGCGCGCGGCCAGTGCCTCGGCCCGTTCGACGCAGGAGCGCATTTTCGACGTGTCCTGGGGATCGTCGAAATGGCAATGGCGCGAACAGCCCATGCAGCAGCCATCAGCGTCATCAGACCGGCCACCGAACACCATGGGCGAGGTGGCACCATCCAGTTCCGGCACCGCCACCATGATCGTGCTTTCCACCGGCGCCAGACCCGTGCCGCTGCCGCTCCAGGTTTGCAGGGACTGGAACTCCACCGGATGGGCGGCGATGTAGGGCACATCCAGTTGGGCCAGTATCTCCTCAGCGGCCTTCTGGTCGTTGTAAGCCGGGCCGCCGACCAGCGAGAAACCGGTGAGCGACACCACCGCATCCACCGTGGCCACGCCGTCAGCCATGAAGTAGCGCTCGATGGCCGGGCGGCAGTCCAGACCACTGGCAAAGGCGGGGATCACAGTAAGGCCGCGCGCCTCAAGGGCGGCGATCACGCCATCATAGTGCCCGGCATCCTTGGCCAGCGGATAGGAGCGCAGCACGAGGACACCGACACGGCCCCTGCCCGCGACCGCAACCGGCAGGTCGGACAGATGCTCGCTGAACCGGATTTCGCGGCCGCTGTTCAGGCGCGGGTGATAAAGGCCGAGTTCGGGATGTTCGGTGGGCGCCGCCGGGGCCATCCGGGCACGCAGGGCTTCACGCGGACCACTGGCATGACGGGCGATTAGCAGCCGGACCATGGCCTCGATATTGTCGGCACAGCCACCGATCCAGTATTGCATGCACAGGAAATAGGTCCGCAAATCCTGGGCCGGGCCGGGAATGAACCGCAAGAGCTTGGGCAGGCGCTTCAGCATCTTCATCTGGCCCGCACCCGACGATTGCGCCGCACCCTTGCCACCGCCGCGCAGCCGCTTCAGCCAGGCCAGCGGGCCCTTGTCCGATCCGCTCATCGACAGGCTGCCCATACGGGTCAGCTTGATCACTTCGGATGCCGACATCAGGCAGATCATCGCGTCGCAATGGTCACGGCGTGCGGACAGGTCCGGCAGGATCTGGCGGATCTGCTCGTCAAGAAACATCATGGTGACAATCAGGATGTCGGCGTCTGCAATCGCGGCGCGCACGGCGTCGAGCTTCTCCGGTTTTGCCCAATCGGCAGCGGCATGCAGTTCCAGCGATATCCCGGCATGGGTGGCCTTCAGCGCAGTGTCAGCCGTGCGCACGACACCGGCCAGGTGACCATCCAGCGAGATGATCACGACCCGCATGGCAGGCGCGAAGGCGGCGCCCTCAGCTGGAGAAGTGTGCTTTGGCGTCATACAGGGTCTCGAGACTGATTTCAGACACGCCATGGTCGCTGGCGTAGCGTTCGGTGTTGCGGCGGGCCTTGCCGCGCACGAAGAAGGGGATTTTCTTCAATTCGCGCTCGGCTTCAGACGACCAGACCAGGCGCAGGACAGGCTCACCGGCGGCTCCTCCCAGGGCAGCCTCGCGGGAGGGATCGACCGTGGACGCCGCGGCAATTTGGGCCGCAGCAGGGATCGCAGGCGCAACCGCTTCGGGCGCTGCACTGGCGCCATGACCACCCAAGTGCGACGCGCCCTGGGCATCATTGAACTCGAAGTCGTCGCGGAACATCGCCAGCAGATGCTCTTCCAGCCCCATGACCAGCGGATGGACGAGGGTATCGAACAGGACATTGGCGCCTTCAAAGCCCATCACGGGCGAATAGCGGGCGGGGAAGTCCTGCACATGGACCGGAGCCGAGATCACCGCGCACGGCAGGCGCAGCCGCTTGGCGATGTGGCGTTCCATCTGGGTGCCCAGCACCAGCTCAGGCGAGACTGATGCAATCGCGGCCTCGACTTCCAGATAATCGTCGCTGATCAGTGCTTCGAGCCCGAATTCGGCGGCGAGCGCGCGCACATCGCGGGCGAATTCGCGATTGTAGCAGCCCATTCCGACGACTTCGAAGCCCAGTTCGTCGCGGGCGACACGGGCCATGGCCATGGCATGGGTGGCATCGCCAAATACGAAGACCCGCTTGCCGGTGAGATAATTGCTGTCGATCGAGCGGCTCCACCAGCCCATACGGCTGCCGGGCGGATCGGCGGCCAGCGCCGGATCGAGCCCGCACAGCGCCACGACCTCGGCAACGAAAGCCCGGGTCGCGCCCAGGCCGATCGGCACAGTCTTGATCATCGGCTGGCGGCAATTGCGCTCCAGCCAGCGGGCGGCGGTTTCGGCGGTTTCAGGATACAGCACGACGTTGAAGTCGGCTTGTGGCAGGGTGGCAAGGTCAGCCGGGGTGGCGTTCAGTGGCGCCACCACATGGACATCCACGCCCAGTCCATCGAGCAAACGGGTGATCTCGGTGACGTCGTCGCGATGGCGGAAGCCCAATGCCGTTGGTCCGAGGAGATTGGCGCGCGGGCGGCGGCCTTCCAATGGGGGCGGCTTCAGGCTGGTGTCGGCGAGCGCGCGCACCAGCTGGTAGAAGGTTTCCGAAGCACCCCAGTTTTCCTTCTTCTGATAGGACGGCAGTTCCAGCGGGATCACCGGCACCGGCAGCTTCAGTGCGCGGGCAAGCCCGCCGGGATCATCCTGGATCAGTTCAGCCGTGCAGGACGCGCCAACCAGCATGGCTTGCGGCTTGAACCGCTCGTAAGCGCCCTCGATGGCGCCTTGCAGCAGACTGGCGGTATCGGTGCCCAGATCGCGGGCCTGGAAGGTGGTGTAGGTCACCGGCGGGCGGTGGTCGCGCCGCTCGATCATGGTGAACAAGAGATCGGCATAAGTGTCGCCTTGCGGGGCGTGCAGCACATAATGCACGCCCTTCATGGCGGTGGCGACCCGCATGGCCCCCACGTGGGGCGGTCCTTCATAGGTCCAGACGGTGAGCTGCATGGCGACTACACCTTCAACAAATCGCGCCGCACCAGCGGGCGGGCAAACAGGCCGGCAAGATCGGCAGCCTGATCAAAGCCATGGACCGGCGAGAACACCAGTTCGATCGACCATTTGGTGGTGAAGCCCTCGGCCTCCAGCGGATTGGCAAGGCCCAGACCACAGACGATGATGTCGGGCTTTGCCGCACGCGCCCGGTCGAGCTGGGCGTCCACATCGTGACCCTCGACCAGCCGGCAGCTTTGCGGCAGCCGGGCCAGTTCCTCGGCCAGATGATCGCGGTGGATATAGGGGCTCGCGACTTCGATCAGGCGCATGCCCAGTTCCTCATGCAGGAAGCGGGCAAGCGAGGGTTCAAGCTGGCTGTCCGGGAAGAAGAAGATCGACTTGCCTTCGAGCTGGCGGCGCGGGCCGCCCAATGCCTTGCGGGCGCGGGCACGCGGGGCGGCAATCACGGTCTCGAAGGTTGCGGGCGGGACGCCAAACGCATTGGCCGCCGCGCGCAACCAATCGGCTGTGCCATCAGCGCCGAACGGGAACGGGGCTGGCAGGCGGGTGGCACCACGACCTTCCAGCAGCCGGGCGGTTTCGCCCAGAAACGGCTGGGCCAGCAGCAGGCGGGTATTGGGGCCGACCTCCGGAAGGGTGCGGCTGTTGCGCGCCGGGAAGAACGAGACCCGTTCGATCCCCATCTGGGCAAGCATCCGGGCAAACTGGTCCTCGACCATGTCTGGCAGGGTGCCGACGATCATCAGGGACGGCGGCGCGTCGGGTGCGGAGGCGGGCAGTTCAGGCACCAGCGCGGCCAGACACGCATCTTCACCCTGGGTGAACGTCGTTTCGATTCCGCTGCCTGAATAATACAGAATCCGCACGCCATCGGTGCGCTCGCCCTGCAGGCGTTGTGCGGCGCGGGCCAGGTCCAGCTTGATCACTTCGGATGGGCAGGAGCCAACAAGGAACAGCGTCTTCACGTCCGGGAGGCGGGCCAGCAATTGGGTCACGACACGGTCCAGCTCGTCATTGGCGTCAGCCAGACCAGCCAGGTCCTTTTCTTCCATAATGGCCGTCCCGAATCGCGGCTCGGCAAACACCATCACGCCTGCCGCTGATTGCATCAGATGGGCGCAAGTGCGCGACCCCACGATCAGGAAGAAGGCATCCTGGATCTTCCGGTGCAGCCAGACGATCCCGGTCAGCCCGCAGAACACTTCGCGCTGGCCACGTTCGGCAATGATCGTGCGTGCGGCCGTCGGTGCGGTGCCGCAGGCGACGGAGGGCCGGGGAGCGGCGCTCAACGGCCTGCCCCCATGGCCGACACAGCACCCTGTCGCCGGTCTTCGCTGAACCCTGCGCTGAAATTGGTGTTGGCGGCGGGCTGGCGGGCCTCAAGACGCGCCATCCGGAGTTTCCAGATGAATTGCCCGGCGTTGATCACGTATGTGGCATAGGCAGCCAGGGCCAGCGCCATCTGCTCCTGCGGCGATCCGACGTGAAACAGCACGGCGGCCAGGTAGGCGGTGTGCAGGCCCAGCACCAGCATGGAGAACACGTCTTCCCAGAAGAAGGCCTCGGCAAACAGCCACTTGTCAAACACGACCTTTTCCCAGATCGCCCCGGTGACCATGATCAGATAGAGGATGGCCGTCTTGGCCAGAACTGAAGCGGTGGCGAGGCCATAGCCGGTCCCGGTGGCCAGATAACGCAGCACGAGAACCACACTGACCAGGAACACCACGAACTGGATCGGGGCGAGCACGCCTTGCACCAGCGTCCATCTGCTGGAATCGCGACGCGCTCTTTGCTGCGGCGTGTACAGCGGCTTTGACCGCTGGGCGGCCACTTGCAACTGGCGATGGGCGCAGGTGGTCGATCCGGCTGCTGCCTGCCACGGGACAGGCGCGACTGATTCCAGCATGCGCAACGCCATTCCGCCAACGCCAGAGCCGTCACGGGGCGGACCCGAGGCCCGCATTGTCGGCGTTTTTCCCATGCTTTCAACGGAGCGGGCGGTCTGGGTCATGGCGGATGCACCTGTGTTTCAAGCGGGACGGCAACAAACGGGATGCTTGCAATCCTGAACGACGATGGTGCTGCCCGGCCGGAAGGACCTGATCGACTGGTCCCGGCTGCCGGAAGCTGGGAAACCAACAAGAAAGCCGGGGGGATTCCGGGATGGATGCCACGACCACACGCCCGTCATTGGCCAACACGCGACTGGCCAACCCACGCCGGGCTGGTGCGTTGCCGCACTCGATCAGCCAGGGCGTCGGACGGATTGCCGATGCAGCCCGCCAGTTGCAACGCCAGATCCTGCGCGTCGAGCACACACCAAACCACGCTCCACAATCAGCGCACGGTCACCAGAGAGCAGATGACACGAGCCCGTCCCGTCCGATGCCTGAAGCCCAACATGATGGGGCTCCAAGCTGGTCAGCCGCCAGAGCAACCGAGCTCGCCGACGCGGCGATTGCGGCACCAGACCTGGGCACTGCCGAGTGGATCGAATATCTGCTGGACGGGCCCGTCCGGCCTGTGGACCTTGGCCTTGCAGTGCTTGGTCCGGCGGCGGGCCTCTTGGGCACCATGTGGCTGGACGACCGGGCGAGCTTCAATCAGGTCGGGCTGGCCATGTGGCGGCTGCGGCGCTTGCATGAGGATTTGCGCGACCGCTTGAGCCTGGACACCGGGCCAACGCCTCCCACTGGAGCGCCACGTACCATTGTCCTGGCCGCGGCCCCGGGCGAACACCACAGCTTTGGCCTGTCGCTGGTTGCAGGCTTGTTCGAAACCAGAGGCTGGCACGCCGAAGTGCTGGCCGGCGATGATGGACGCTCGCTGATTGCCGAGGTTGCAGCCCGCGCGGTCGATGTCGCCGGGTTGACGATATCGCGCGCGGATCTTGTGCCCCAACTGTCCGCGACTATCGCCCAGATCAGGCTGGCGTCGCTCAACCCTGACATCCGGATCGTGGTTGGCGGCAGTCTGCTGGGGCGGGAGACCGACTGCGAAGCACTGCGACTGCAACTGGGTGCTGATAGCGCCCTTGCCGACGCGCGCGACGCGGTTGAACAGGTGGAACGGCTTGTGCAGCACGGCAACGCAGACTGTGCACCCCTGCAGAGCGGGCTGGGCTGAGTCAGGCTGGCGCACTTGCTGTTGCCCGGCTTCTGCCACACTGCCCTGCAAACCAGGTGTGGGCGCCTCGCGGCTGAAAAGCTGAAGGGGGGTCAGTCCGCGGGACAACGGCCATCCGGGTGATGGCAATCTGGGCAATGGCCATCCGGGCAGGCGCCAACAGACCAAGAGTATGAGTGAGCCGACCGGCATGACCGCACCTCGCCAAGACAGACCTAAAGAGCTTGGCCCGCCAGCCGGTCTGTCGGAACGACTGGGGCTGGCAGCAGCCCGCGCCGTCCTGGCCACGGCAGACATCTGGCTGTTGATAGCGCCCGATGGACTGATCCTTGATGCGGGTTCTCCCGGCCCTGATCTGCCCGATGGCCTGGGCTACAGCCTTGCAAACCAGAACCTGTTTGACACGCTGGCCGCCGACAGCCATGCCAAGGCGCGCCTGATGCTGGAGGTCGACCGTCTGGCCCATGACGGGCCGCTGTGGCGCGAGATCAATCACGCCCTGCATGCGCGCCAGACCCCATTGGCCATCCGCTACTCAAGCACGCCTGTCGGTGACGGTCTGGTGCTATGGGTCGGGCGTGACCTCAGTCAGGCGTCCGCCTTGCATGGCTGGCTCTTGCAGGCCCAGCAGGACATGGAGCGCGAGCAGTCGCAATTGCGGGCCAGCTTGCAGACCACACAGACAGTCCTCGCCCATATCCCGCAGGCTGTGATCGTGGTCGATCCCGGCAGCCGCAAGATCGATCAGGCCAATCAGGCGGCACAAAGGGTGGCCGGGCGCAAGCTGCCGCTCAAAGCCGGCGAGCCGGTCAGTCGTTACTTTGACCGTGACAGTCAGGATGCATTGGGCGAATTGATCTCGGAAGCCGTGCTCGGTCATGCGGCTAGCGCCGAAGTCGGGCTGGCTGGCGATGCAGGCGCGTTGCGGGTCGAGGCGGTAGCCGTGCGCACAGCGCGCAGCACGCGGGTGCTCCTGACACTGGGCCAGCCTCAGAGCCATGGCCATCATGTGGAAGGCGAGCCATGGCACAAGGTGGCCCATGCCCTGCCAGGAGCCCTGGCCGTTGCCGACCGGGCGCTCGCGATCACTGCCGTCAACCCGGCCTTCCTTGATCTGTCCGGTTTCCCCAGCAAGGCTGCTGCCATCGGAACCCCGCTGGGCGATGTCCTCGGCCGGACCGGGATCGAAATGTCGGTGCTGCACGCGAACCTGCGCGAACACGGCGCCGTGCAGAACTTCGCCACCGTGTTGCGTTCTCTATCGGGTCGGCTCGTGGATGTGCTGATTTCAGCGGTCTCGCTTGGCGGGTCAGACAGCCAGACCTATGCCCTGCTGATCACGCCACCTGT
>JALOSP010000406.1 GCA_025458365.1 Hyphomonadaceae bacterium | reverse complement strand
CGGTGACGTCGGAAGCACTGGCATGTGGCTTGTTCTGATCGGCATTGGAGGGCAGATCATAAAACAGGCTCTCGCCATCGGTCATGATCACCATGGCCTTCTGCCAGCGGGCCCTGGTGTGGATCGCCTGGCCGGTCGTGGGGTCGACTTCACTCGACTGGGTGAAGGGGGCGCCGGGGCTAAGCGTGCGAAGGCCCCATGCAATGCCGATATCGGTCAGCGTGCCGCCCCGGTTCCACGCCGACAGGCCGTTGAGGCTGGCGTCGACCAGCGACTTCTGGCCGGTCAGGGGCTGGATAGGCGTCGGACAGCCCAGATTGGGGCCGCGCAGGCCGTTCGAATTGGTGGGACCCGGCTGAACCGAACCCGCGTTGTTTGCCGTCCAGTTGTTATCCACCGAAGGCTCCCACCGCAGCGGTGTCCAGCGCGTAGCGTCATTTGTCGGGGCAGTATCATCAATGCTGAGCGCGCCGGGCCGCTCGAACACGCAGCCCTTCCAGCCCAGCGCGGCTGTCTGGTTGGGATTGCCGAGCGTGTGGGCCTGCACGATGTTGGCCGCTTCAGCACCGACATTCACCGAGGCCGCATAAGGGACCACCGAGACCCGCAGATCGGGAGAATTGGTGGCTGTGCCGAACAGATAGTCTGTCAGGTCCTTGGACGCGCTGCGCAAGGAGTTGATATTGTTGTTGCTCCACATCGAACCTGTGTTGTCGAGCACGAGCGCCAGCATCATTGCGCTGAGCTGGCGCCGGACCTCGACCTGGGCACCAACAGTGACATCGTCGATGCCAACTACGCCCATGAAAATAGTGTCCACGTCGGCAGTGGCAGTCTGGGTGACGGTTTCACGGGTCACGACCGGCGTGGGGACCGGATTGGCGGTGGAGATCGGACCGTTGATATTGGCGTCGATGTATTTCTGCACCATCGATTTGGCGGCCGTGTCGGTCAGCCCGGTGGAGCCAACGGCCAGCACCGCATTGTCGAGCGACCATTGCAGCTTGGTGGCCACGACGTGGGCACGGCTGCCATCGACTGCAAGGCCGAGCGCGGCAGTCAGCGGAACTGCCGCCAGAGAAAAGGTGATGGCCACCACAGCCCGCTCACCGCGCCGTTTGCGGGCGGCACGGCGGGCTTCGAGACGCGACCGGATACGGTCCAAAAAGGATGAGGCCGCAAAGGATGGGGCATGCAAGGATCGGGTCATCAGGTCACACCATCAAGAGTAATCAGGCGGGTATTCCGCGGACGGGCCCAGGCCACGTCGCGGTAGCTCACCGATTGGGGAAACAGGAATGCAAGTGGCGAGGTGTGCTGGTACACCGCGATCACCTGGATCACGCTTTCGCCTTTGCCGCCGAGGCCTGCCGCATCGCTCAAAGTGATCGGCAGGATGGATCCCGAAACGTTGCGCCAGCGCAGTTCGGGGGCTCCGGTGTCACTGCGGAAGCCGATGCTGGAGATCTGGATCACAATCCGGCCGGCGTCGGCCTGGGTCAAGCCAAGCGACGTGCGGGTGAGATTGCGGATGTCATTGAGGTTTGCCGATGTGGTGACCGTTTCACGCGCCACAAGGTCAGCGGTCTGCAAGGCCACGCGCGAGGCGGTTTCGCTGGCCTTGAGCAATCCGTGCATCTCGAGGGTGCCGAATGCCATTACCACCAGCAGCGGGGCGACCAGCGCAAATTCGACCATGGCACCGCCGCGCTCTGCCTGCTTGTGACGCCGCATGGCGAGGGTTTCAAGGAAACGCATCATCATTGCCACGGTTCCCCGCGCACAATCAAAGTCGCTTCCAACAGCACATCGCCCGCAGCCGCATTGGCAAAGGCCCGGTCAAGATACGGGGTGACGAACTGATGGCGGGTCATCAGGCGGACGGCCAGCACCTGATCGGCATTACCCGATGTGAACTGGGTGTTCGTCGGGTCGCCGTTGCCATCCAGCGGCAGTGGTGTGAAGTTGACCGCATTGAAGCTGGCGTAGGGCCGGACATCATAGGCGATGTCGTCGCAATCAAGGACTACAGCTGTGTCGCATACGGCGCTGACGAAGGCTGTTTCGGGATCACCCGCGCGGGCAACCTCACCCGTCCGCAGCACTCTGGCGCCAGCTTCGGCTGCCGCACGCAGGCTGCTCTCGCGGAACGACATGATCGAGATGTCGAACACCGAAAGAAGGAGCAGGAAAAACACCGGCCCGACGAGGGCAAGCTCAAGCGCGGCTGCACCGCGTGTCGTGCGTGTCCGGTGACGGGTGGCGCTGTGTCCATGCCGCGCCCGGCCAACCGGGCGGGCGGCCGCAGCAGGCTGGTCAGGAAGTCGGATGATGGGTTCACATGCACACATGACAATCAGCCACAGACGCGGAGCGCGACCGTCCGAGTATCATTGGCGCGCATTAAAATCGGCTGAAAATCAATGGTTAAGGGAGGTTAGGCCAAACTAGGACAATTTGCTGCCTGCGCTTAACCGGTCGTTTGGAAACGCAATTGGCAGTTGTCCCTCTC
>JALOSP010000405.1 GCA_025458365.1 Hyphomonadaceae bacterium | reverse complement strand
CTGGGCCAGCTGAAGTCCCTGCTGTCGCGGGTCGAAGCTGGTGACACGATTATTGTCGATGCCGCAACCGAGGTGGCCTATGTCCGGCCCGAACATGCTGTGGCTTTGGCCTTCGACAACCGGTTTGCCGCCCAGGAGGCCGAGCGGGCCGAGCTGGCGGCCCTGCGCGATCTGGAGGCCACCAGCCGCGACGGCGTCAAGATCAGCCTGTTGCTCAACGCGGGCCTGCCGCTGGACCTCGATTCGCTGGCCATGACAGGCGCTGAAGGCGTCGGGCTGTTCCGCACCGAGTTCCAGTTCATGCTGGCCGATTCGATGCCCCGGCTTGATACCCAGATCGCGCTCTATTCCGATGTGATGGAGCGGGCTGGCGGCAAGCCGGTTACATTCCGGACTTTGGATTTGGGCGGCGACAAGGTGGCTGCCTTCATTCCTACCGAGCGGGAAGAAAACCCCGCCATGGGCTGGCGCGCCGTCCGCATGGGCCTCGACCGGCCCGGTCTATCGCGTTACCAGCTGCGCGCGCTGGTCCGTGCGTGCGAAGGCAGGCCGTTGCGGGTGATGTTCCCGCTGGTGTCGGTGATCGACGAGTTCCGCAAGGCCAAGGCATTGCTGGAGCAGGAACTTGGCTGGGCCCGGTTTCATGGCCGTCAGGGGCCGTCCTCTGTGGCGGTCGGCGTCATGATCGAAAGCCCGTCGCTGGCCTGGATGTGCGCGGATATCGCCCAAGAGGCCGACTTCCTGTCGATCGGCACCAATGATCTGATGCAATTCTTTTTCGCCGCCGACCGCGGCAGCCCGAAAATGGCCGACAGGTTCGATCTGCTCAGTCGTCCCGCGCTGTCCTTTTTGGCTCACATCATCAAGTCTGCGGGCCGCACGCCGGTTTCGGTTTGCGGCGAGCATGCCGGGCGGCCACTGGAGGCGCTCGCCTTGCTTGGTTTGGGCGTGACCCGACTGTCCATGCCTGCTGCAGGGATCGGACCGGTCAAGCGGATGATTCTCGGGCTGGAGCTCTCGGCTGTGAAGGCCGAGTTGGACCGGTTATTGTGTGATCCATCGGTCACACTGCGCAGTGCGCTGCTGCAGTTTGCCCAACTGCAGCGCATTCCGCTGTAATTCCAGCGCAAGCCGTTGCGAAATTGCCTTAACGCGGCCTTAACAGCGTGTCTGCTACAGAACTGTCCGAACTCAATTCAACCGAGGCCCCAGCCTTGACCCCGTCCGAAGCTGCCATTGCCCTGGATGCCGTGCGCCACAAGGCGCATCTGGCACCCCTGCGGCTGGTCGGCGGAACCGAGGTGGCGGAAGCAACCGGTGTGGGCGCTGATTTGCGGGACCTGCGTCTGGGGCGGCAATTGTCTGTTGTGCAGGTCGCTGAGGCCCTCCTCCTCAAGCCGGAGCAGGTTGCCGCGATCGAGGCGATGGATTTCCAGGCGCTGCCAGGCCTCGGCTACGCCTTGGGCTATGTGCGCGGCTATGCAGAGCTGGTGCAGGCGCCGGATGTCGAAGCGCTGGTTGACGGGTTTCGCGCTGCTTGGGAGCCGCTGCAAAATCGCAAAGAGCAGACCCGCAAGACCCTGTCACGGGAGTTTGCGGTCCCGGCACTTGTCATGGTCTGTGGTGCGGCGGCCCTTTGGCTGGTGGTCTGGGCTTCGATGCATGCATTTGCGGGCGGTCCTTCCGATGATGCCATCAGCCCGCCTGATGCCGCAATCCAGCAATGGGCAACGACAACGCCCGCGCTGCCCGGCGGTGGGGCTGCCAGTGTCGAACCGCGGACCCTGCTGAAAGCCCTCCGACCTGTGCGCGTTGAACTCCGCGGTGCCGATGGCGCCCTTGTGATTGATCGGATGATGCGGGCGGGCGAGGAGGTTTCCACTGACGGCCTTGGTCGCTGGTTCTTGTCCACCCCGGATGGTGGCGCCCTGGAGGCGCATGGTCACGGGCTGATCGTGCCAATTGGCGAGAACGGCGTGAAAGCTGACTGGTGGAGGGTTCCTGATCTTGCCGCCATGGCACAAGCCAAAGCTGAAGAAGCACAGCAGGATGCCGGAAATGCCGGTGCAGATGGCCAGGATGCGGCACCGGCTGCTGCCGGCGCAGCGACATCCGTCGGCACGCTCGCGCCGCCTGCCACATCTGCTGCCGTACCGCAGCCACAACCGGTGGCCGCACCCCGCCCGGCTGCTGTTGTGTTGCCACTGCCGGTTGACCCGGTCGGCCGGTGAGGGGCGCGGCTGCGAACCACGGCCTGCCAGACACCCTCGTTGCGAGCCTGAACGCGATTGCAGACTGGCTCTACCTCGCTGGAAATCCTGACCATGTGATGATCGGTTCGGCAGCGCTTGCGATCTTGCTGCAAGGCAAGGCCGCTACAGCCGACGATGTCGGCGACATCGATCTGGTGCTGACGTCTGAAGGTGCCACAAACCTGATCAATGCAGCAGGACAGACCTTTCAGCCGCCGGGTGCCAGTGACCGTTTCCGGTCTGCAGCGTTCGCGCGGCTATCCGTG
>JALOSP010000404.1 GCA_025458365.1 Hyphomonadaceae bacterium | reverse complement strand
CACCATCGATGCTGGCCTCCCGCCCAGCAGCAAGCATGAATCACAATCCGACCCCCAGGGGAATCCCAATTCGATTCAGATCGCACCTGACAGACTCTAAGGCCGGGCGGGCCGGTCCTGAATCGAAACCAGATAGGCAAGAAGCTGATCCACGGCCTGCTGTTCCAGCCTGAATTCGGGCATCACAGGGTGGCCCACAAACACGCCTTCGGCAAAGCTTTCCGCAAGTGATTCAACAGGATAAGAGGCCGACAGGGTTCGAAACGGCGGCGACATCGGGTTCGGGCTGTCGCCTGAGCTGGCAATGGCGTGGCAGGTCGCACAATTGGCTTGGGCAATCGCGCGCCCCGCCGCGATGTCTGAGGCAGCGAAAGGTGGGCCAGCGGCTGGTGCTCTCGGCGATGGGCCGCCGGGCTCGGCTTGCGGCGTGGCGCATGCCGTCACAAGCAGGGCCATGACAGAGGCGGAAAGAAGGCGAGTGCCCATGCCCCAAGGGTCGCCGATATCCGTCTGGGTGTCGATGCGTCAGTTTGCAGCGGTCCGGCCCGACAGCCGTCAGTCCAGCCCGCAATTGTCGATCAGCCGGGTTGCCCCCAACCAGGCAGCAAACAGCAGGCGGGTGTTGCCGAAATCGGGTGTCGGGACCGGGCCGGCCAGCAGCGGCTGCCGCGTCCAGGTAGGCATTGCGCGATGACAGCGCCAGACCGTCAGCCTCGCGCACGGTTGCGACGCCTGCAATCTCCACCGGAAGACCCAAATCGGCGGTCATCCGGCGGATCACAGCCAATTGCTGAAAGTCTTTTTCTCCAAAGACTGCCACATCGGGTGCCACATGGATCAGCAGCCTGGCGACGACAGATGCCACCCCTTCAAAGAAATGCGGTCGGAACCGGCCTTCAAAATGCGCGCTGACCCCGCCCACGTGGACCCGGGTGCTATCACCTGGCGGATAGATGCTAGTCGCGTCAGGGGCATAGATCAGGCTGGCGCCTGCTTGGGCCAGCATCGCTGCGTCAGTCGCCAACTGCCGGGGATACCGGTCGAAATCCTCATGCGGCGCAAATTGCGTCGGGTTGACGAAGACCGACACCACCACATGATCGGCATGCCGCCGCGCTTCTTCCACCAGTGCCAGATGGCCTTTGTGCAGCGCACCCATGGTGGGCACCAGCCCCAACCGCGCCCCACCAGCGCGCAAGTGCGTGCATGCGTCACGCACGCCCTGACGGGTTGTCGTGATGGCAATCGGCTCGGGCATCGCAGGTCTCCAGCGCCGGACGCGGCAGGGTGGCGCCTTAAAGCGTCCTTTACCGTGATCGGCTAGGCCCGAATGCATGGCCAACTGCTTCCTTTTTCGCGCATTTGCGATCGCTGGCGGACTTTGCGTCCTGCTGCCAGATGGTGCGGCCGCCCAGATCATGGGCGGATGGTCCCGCCCCGTGCCACCACCGCCGCCCGCGACCATCCCTTTGCCCGGCACCGTCGAAACCGTGGCGCCCGTCCCTGCCATAAAGTTGGAGCCACAACCGGTTACCGTCAGCCCGCACCTGCCAGCCCTGTCCCGGGCCAGCACCGGTGACGCGGCGCTGCCGGTGGTGATGTTCCGGGCACGGCCAGCACCAGACCTGCCACCATCGCTGCCTCCAGTGCCTCCGCTGGAGGCGATGGCACAGGCCGCCGTATCGGAGCCCGTGCTGAGCGAAGCAGACTGGGCGCGACTGCAATCCGACGAATTGATCGTCGACCAGCCGGTGACCCGGGCTGCCCGGCGCCTGCGCGAGCCACGCGGCCCCTGGACAAGGATCTATCAGGACAGCCGCCGCGCGATCGTTCAAGACATGCCTGAAGCACTTGCTGACAGCCTTCCCTGGGTTGATCGCGACCTGAAAGACGAAACGCTCGACACAGTTCTGGTCCGGGTCAGCGACGAGCTTGCGCGCGCACGCGATCATGATCCCGAATGGGCCGAGGCGGCAGAGCGCGAATTACGCGCGCTGGATGCACGTCTGGCCCGTCTGCCGGAGCCACCGGACGGCGAGGGCGGCATTGTCAGCGCCGGGCGGGTGGGCAATCCGCCTGCGGCACACACAGGCCCGACGGCTCGCAATGCCCGCCCCTTCCGCCCCCGTCCCATCTGGCCGGGCGCAAGCGCCACCACCGAACCCCAAATCAGGCCGCCGACACTGACAACCGACGGGATCGAGGAAACCGGCCCCAGCACCAGCGGAGTCGCCACGATGTGGCAGGTCCCGGAGGATCTGGCAGGCGAAACGGCAGGCGATGCCGGGCGTGCCTTGGCGTCGCAGCCTGGACCAGGTCAGCAGGGCCGTGGCCGGCGGCGCCCATGACCGGCAGTCAAGACCCGCTTGATCGTGATGCAAGTAGCAGCGCACCCGATACTCTGGGTGTTTTCGTGCGGTTTGGCATTGCCCCGCCCCCGCAACCGGCTTTAAGCCCCCAGACAGTCGATCTGGGGAGAAAGCGCGTGGGGCATGTGGTCGTTGTTGGCAACGAGAAGGGTGGCGCGGGCAAGTCCACCGTCAGTGTCCATCTTACAGTTGCTGCCCTGCAAGCCGGCTTGAGCGTCGCCGCCATCGACCTTGACCGGCGCCAGCGCACGTTCGAGCGTTATTTCGACAACCGGCGCCGCTGGTGCGAGGCCAATGGTGTGGCCTTGCTGCAGCCTGCCTTCCACGCCCCGCTGGCCGCAGACGCCACTGACCGGGGACAGGCCGAGCGTGAGGAGACCCGCCGTACACAGGACCTGATCGCCGATCTGTCTGCGTCCTGCAATCTGGTGGTGATCGATTCACCCGGCGCCAACACGGCCGCATCACGCGCCGCACACCAGGTTGCCGACACGATTGTCACGCCAATGAACGACAGTTTCGTCGATTTCGACCTGCTGGCCGAGATCGATCCGGTCACTGGCGATGTGGTCCGCCCCAGCTACTACTCCCAGATGGTGTTCGAGGCCCGTCAGGCCAAGGCAAAGTCCCAGCGCAAGCCGATTGATTGGGTGGTGATCCGAAACCGGCTGGCTGCGCTGGACGCCCGCAACAAGCGGCGGGTTGGCGACGCACTGCAAACCCTGTCGAGCCGGATCGGGTTTCGTGTGGCGCCGGGCCTGTCAGAGCGGGTGATCTTCCGCGAGATGTTCCCTGCGGGCCTCACCCTCATCGACCTGACCG
>JALOSP010000403.1 GCA_025458365.1 Hyphomonadaceae bacterium | reverse complement strand
ACCTCCGGCCAGACCCCGCATCTGTTCCAACAGGGTTGCGTCCGGCGCAGCCGTGTCTTCCAGCAGGTGGACCGGCGTATACCATTGGTTATTGCCCCGAACCCGGTTGCGATAGACTTTGCGCGACAGGGAGAGGTTGGCGTGGCCCGAAGGCAGGGTCAGGCCGTAATTGTCGATATAGATTGCGTCGGCGCTTGTCGGCTGGCCGACGTGGATTACGCCCGGCATGCGCGTCATGATGTCCATGAAGTCGAGGCACGCACTGGCGCATCTCCCGTCAGTCAGAAGAAACACCCGGCCTTTGAAGGGTGAGGCTGGCGGGCCTGCAGGTGCCGGTGATGACTGGGCCGCGCTGTGCAGGTAAGGCAGGCCGGCTGCCATGGCTTCCTCCATGCGGGTGGCCAGGCTCCTTCGCGTTTCTGCATCTTCAGGCTGGTTCGAGACGTCGCTGCGACGCGCGTCAGCCAGCAGCGAGTCCCGGTTGGCCAGTGACGCACGCCAGTCGACTGTCCAGTCGAAGCTGTTGGCCACCGGCTCGACCAGATCGGCACCATACAAGGCTGTGGCCACACGCTGGCCCCAGCCGCTGTTTCCGCCGCCATTGCCGCGCACGTCGATCACTAGATCGCGCCCATCTCGGAGATCATCGCGGCTGGCTTCGATCCGGGCCAGCAGGTCCAGGATCAGTTGGCTTTGCTCGTTGAAGAGGTTGAAGGTGGGCAGCGAGATCCAGTGCGCGCCATCCACATCGCGCATGCCCATGGCGGGTTGAACGATGCCAGCTGAAGCGTTGATGTAGCTTGTCAGGCTCGCCCTCGGACTCGAGGGATCAAGAGTGCGCCATTCAAGTACCATTGTTCGTTCCCCGGTTCGGTCCCGGACAACACAACGCTGTGGCCGCAGCCGGTCATCAGGCGCAGCGATGAACACGAACGGGACCTTTTCTTCCCGCTGATGCGGGATGGCGGCATTGATGCGAAATGGTGCCACCAATGTATCGACAAGGGCGGTGCCACCGCGTCCGTCGCAGGACCGGATGATCGCTCCCTCCGCCAGCGGGCCACCCGGCTCGGCGACATTCACTGTCAAGGTTCCATCGCCAGTTTCGCGCGCCAGAAATCCAGGCCACTGCGAGGCCTGCATGGACGAGAAGCTTACCACGAGATGTCCATCCTGGAAGCCATTGGCATAGCGGCGCAAAGCGCGGACATAGTCGGCTTGGGTGCGCACCGAACCTGCCTCACGCCGGGCCAGCCGGTATCCCCGCTCCAGCCAGTCAGCGAACGCACGGTTTTGCGGATCGACCGCACCGGGATGGTTGTCGGCCAGGATCTGGCGCAGTCCCTCGACATCGGCGCGGGCGGCTGCCTGCCAGTGTGCGGCAGCGAGGGCTTCGGCTTCACGGGTCCGTCTGTCGGAAGCGCCGCGATCGCCACTCTGTCCGCCTGCACGGGCATCAACACCCACCATCAGCGCGAGGCCTAACAAGGCATGGGCGAGACCAGCCCGGAATGAAATCCTGCTCACCATTGCTCAGCCTCCACCACACGCTGCGCCGTCGAACAACACGGCCTGCAGCCGCCTTGCCAGCATGTCGGCGGCTGGCGGATCGCGGTTTGACATCACCACGAGTGTTGTCTGGTCGGCTGGAAAGCTGGCGGTGGCGACATTCAGGCCCGGTGCCCCGCCGCCGTGACCAGACCAGGCGTGACTGCCAACAGTGCCCAGTCCAAAGCCAAGCCCATAATGAACCGCAGGCATCGTGGGCCCGCGCGCGGGCAGAAGCTCCACTTGCGGGCTGGTCAGCGCCTGCAGCATCGCCGGGCTGACCAGCCTGCCGCCGTGCAAAGCGGCAAAGAAGCGCTGCATGTCCGGTGGGGTCGCATAGCCGCCGCCTGCCGACGTTCCCATCAGCACCGCTTCTTCAGCAGGGCGCAGCGGACCACGCGGCATCGGCCCCATCGGCCCGCCAGCTCCAGCTGGTCCGGCTGGTCCACCAGGAGGCGGTCCCATGCGGGGACCACCAGACGGCGGGGCGGCTGGTGGTTGACGCGGCCCCGCCACACCCGGCGAGAGGCCCTGCGGCGGCCCGGCAGGACCGTCCATCTCTTCGGGCAGATTGGTCATGCCAGTGGCGCGCACGCCGCCAGATGCGGGCAACATGCCGGATCTGGTCATGCCGGCTGGTGCAAACACCTTGTCCTGCAGATAGCTGGCATAGCTCTGGCCGCTCACCGCCTCAATCAACAGGCCGAGGATCAGGAACCCGGAATTGGAATATTGCGACCGGGAACCCGGCGCAAAGGCGGGCCGTTCACCAGCGATCAGCGGCTTGAGCTCGCCGAGGCTGCGGGCGGCTTCCATCGCGGGCATGTTTTCTGGGGCAAAGAAATTACCCATGCCGCCCGAATGGGTCAGCAGCTGGCGCACGGTAACTTCTGAGGCCTCTGGCGTCAGCCCGCCCAGGTGGCGACCGACTGGATCATCCAGCCCGATCCGGCCTGCATCGACCAGTTGCGCAATGGCGACT
>JALOSP010000402.1 GCA_025458365.1 Hyphomonadaceae bacterium | reverse complement strand
TGAGCAAGCCGTCAGCTTCCGTTCACTTTGGCGACAGCGCAGCGATCTGCCGGCAAGTGCGGTCAGTATCCCAGCGCCAGCCCGTCGGTACGGCTCTCGGTGCCTGCAATCCATACCCGGTTTGCGCGATCCCAGGCGATGGCCTGATAGCCGCCAAAACCACCGTCGCCAGGCGCCACCGTCCAGCCCAGCGCCTCCAGACCGGCCCGTGTGCTGGCCGGGAATCCGCTTTCCAAGAGGATGGTTCCTGTTCCGGGCGCACAGCTTCCATCTGGATCACAACCGCCTTCATGGCGCCAGCGCGGCGCATCGCCAGCCTCTTGCGGGTTCATGCCGAGATCGACGATGTTGCGGAACACTTGCATCTGGCCCTGCGGTTGCATGGCGCCACCCATGACCCCGAAGGTCAGGAATGGTTCGCCGTTCAAGGTCGCCATGCCGGGGATGATGGTGTGGAATGGCCGCTTGCCCGGCGCATAGACATTGGCGTGGCCGGGATCGAGCGCGAAGGCTTCGCCCCTGTTCTGCAGCATGAAGCCGGTGCCATCGGGCACGATACCGGAGCCCATGCCGCGATAGTTGGACTGGATCAATGCGACCATCATGCCGCTCGAATCAGCGGTCACCAAAAAGGTCGTGTCGCCGTGTTCGAGGCTGACGGGATCGGCCGGGCGCGGATCGGGGTTGATGGCAGTCGCGCTGATAGAGGCTGCCCGCCGGTCCAGTTCGCGGGCAGCCAGCAGGCCAGCCACAGGGACTGGCGAAAAGGCCGGGTCGGCGTAGTAACGCGCGCGGTCGGCAAAGGCGATGCGCTTGGCTTCCACCTGCCGGTGGATGCTGGCCGGGTCGGTCAGGCCGAGGTCAGCCGGTGCAAACCGGTTGAGGATGCCCAGCATCTGCAACGTCGCCAGCCCCTGGGAGTTGGGTGGCATCTGCCAGACGTCATAGGTGCGATAGCGGGTGGAAATCGGTGTGACCCACTCGCCGCGATGGGCGGTGAAGTCTGCCAGCCGCAGCGGCCCGTTGACCCGGCGCATGGTGGCATCCACGGCCTGGGCGATGGCCCCTTCATAGAATGCGCCGCGGCCTCGCCGGGCGATCAGGTCGAGACTGCGGGCCAGGTCCGGGTTGGTGAAGGTCTCCCCGGCGCGCGGGCTGCGATCGCGTTGCGGCCCGGCTGAAAAATAGGTCGCGGTTGCGTTGGCGAAGTCTTCCAGTTCGCCTTCGGCATGGGCACGGGCCAGCCGCACCCGGTTGCGTTCCCAATAATGGGCGATGACCGGCGCCACCGGTGCACCATCGCGGGCAAATCCGATGGCAGGCGACAGCACCCGGCGCATCGGCAGCTTGCCATAGCGACCATGGATGGCAAACCAGCCATCCACCGTGCCCGGCACCGTGTTGGTAACAGACCCGAACATCGGGCGGCGGCCCAGCCGCTCACGCAATGGCGCCTCGCGCGCGATCCGCTGCTGCAGGGTTTCACCAAGGGCAGCCCGGCCCGACCCGTTGTATCCTGTGACGGTGCGGGTGGCCGGATCATAGATCAGCACGAAAATGTCCCCGCCAATACCGTTACCGGTGGGCTCCAGCACACCGAGCGCGGCATTTGCGGCAATCGCGGCATCCACCGCACTGCCTCCGGCGCGCAGGATGTCAATGGCCGTCTGTGTGGCCAGCGGATGGGCAGTGGCAGCCGCGCCATTGCTGCCGAAAGCCGGGCTGCGCGTGGCAAAGGGCGCCCCGGCGATCCTGTCACCGGCGCGGATCGGCGGATCGGCCAACACCGACATCGGCATGACCGACAGCGCACAGATGACAAGTACGATCACCTTGTAACGAAGTTTCACGCCCCCGGTCATCCCTGTGCCTCTTTGGTTGATCCAGAGCGATCCTGATCGATAGGCGCGCCAAGTCAATTGCCGTCCTGCCACTGATGCTTGCGGCGGCCCGAACTTCCAGCGACAGTAGCGACATGCACGGCCTCGGGTTCTCTGTTTTGTCTCGCCGCCAGCTCTGCCTGGGTTTCGGTGGTGTCCTTGTAACAGGTTGCGCTGCTCCAATCGCAAACAACGGCAACATCGTGTCACGTTTGAGCCCGTCCCAGGCTGTCGATCCGCAGACAGAGGCACGCTGGGCTTCCGCGTTGGCCATAATTGCCCTGATCGATGAACAGGCCGACACGCGCCGATTGGTGCAGGCCGATGTGTTTTCCCCTCCACGTGTCGAGCGGATTTTCAGGCGCGGTGGCACGCTGGAAGCGGTCTATGCGCTCTCTGACGCTGAACTGAACCAAACACGCGGATTTGGCGAACGGGTCGCGGTTCTGGCCGCAGCGTCAATCCTTGCCTACACCTATGAAGCCACAGCCATGGAATGGGTTGCACTGTGCTGCCGGTGCGGGATCGATCCGCGTGCGAGTCTGTCGATTGCCGACCGGCTGGGCCGCCCCGGCTGGACCGGTGAGCG
This sequence comes from Hyphomonadaceae bacterium, assembly GCA_025458365.1. Taxonomy (GTDB): domain Bacteria; phylum Pseudomonadota; class Alphaproteobacteria; order Caulobacterales; family Aquidulcibacteraceae; genus JALOSP01. The sequence continues at coordinate 63 of JALOSP010000402.1, read as the reverse complement.
TGCAGCGCATGCCGCAGCACTTGCCCAATTCGGATATCGGGTCTGACAGGGCGGTCTTTTCTG
>JALOSP010000401.1 GCA_025458365.1 Hyphomonadaceae bacterium | reverse complement strand
GTCTGCCAGCCCTCGCCGACGGTCTCCAGCATCAGCTGCGCGCCCTCCCGATCCAGATAGGCAAAGCCTTCGTCCAGCCGCTGGAATTGCGCTGTGAAGCCCAGCAGCCGCACATAGAAGTCCAGCGAGGCGGCCAGATCCCGGCAGCTGAGTTCCGGTACGAGTGGCGCCCAGCTGCGGGCGCTGCCACCAGGATTTGTCATGCTGGCTGGCATCGGCGTGCACCGGCCATGGGGTCTCCAGGCAGCAGACCGATCCGCCGGGCCAACGGACTTGCCAGTGTTTCTTCCCCATAGTGCCTGGCCAGGGCATGCGGCGCCAGAGCATCGGCGTAGGCTTCCACGAACCCGGCAATCGGGCCATCGCCCCAATGGTCCAGCAGCTGCGCGATCTGGCTCATGCTGGCCAGCGTGATGGTGGCGTTGAACTTGTCAGGCGCGCCAGCCCGACTGGCCGCTGTCTCAATCCCCTCGGCCACGATCATCAGGGCCCGGAAGAAGCCGTATCGGCGCAGTGCAGCCACGGCCACGCCCACGTGATCATGGTGGCCGAAGCCGGTCGGCCCCAGTTCTCCGCGCTCCAACCGGTCGAGCAGTGTGGCGTAATGTTCATCCATGGCCGCCTCCTTCTTCGCTGATTTGATGACTGTCGGCAGCGGTGAGGTCGAGGTCATACACCGCCTTGATCTGTGCGATCTTGGCCAGGGTCTGCGGCGAGAATGGTGCTTTGCCCTCGAACGCATGCAGCGCCATGGCCTCGATCAACTCGGCCATAGAGATGTCCAGATACTCGGCTGTCGCCTTGAGCACCTTGATGATGCGCCGCTCGAGCCGCAGCCCTGTTTGAACCCGTTCGATCATTTTCATGCAAGCTGTATAGTTTCTAGGTACCAAGATAACAACACGGTTTATTCTAATGGACCGCGCTACGGACGCTTGACGGCCGACCGCGGGGGGAGGTAAATAGTAAACATGTTTACAAAAGGAGCTGTGTTATGTCCTCTGCGAGCATCGAAATCCAGGCTCCGATGGCGGCAATCCTTCGTGCCTATGAGCAAGTCGAAGGGTGGCCGCGCTGGGATCCCGAAGTCATGGCTGTCAGTCTGCCAGCCGGGCTGACTGCAGGTGCCGTGGGGTGGCTTCAGCCAAAGGCGGGGCCGCGTGCGGGGATCACCGTCACCCGGGCGGGTCCGGATCATTTTGATGTTGAGAGCCAGCTACCACTTTGTCGGATGGTGTTCGGGCATCGGATCATCGCGACGGCTACAGGCTCGCGGGTGACGCATGATGTCCGGTTCTCCGGCACGCTGGCGCCCCTCTTCCGATGGCTCATCGGGCGCGGGATTGGTGCCTCCCTGCCGGCTACCTTGGCCGGGCTGAAGCGGCATGTTGAATCCGGTGCGGCAATGGTGGCCCGGTAACCATGTCGACCTCGCAGGGCACTTTGAATTGGGCTGCTGTGTCTGCCTTTCCTGGTCCGCAGGCCAGTCCGGGCTTCCGCTTCTGGCGCGACTTCATGGTCTGGCAGCGTGGCCTGAATGAAGCGCTGAGGCATTACGACCTGACACAGCCTCAGTTCGCGCTGCTCGCCACCATCGCATGGCTGACGCGCGAACCCGAGGGGGCGGCCCCCCAACCAGCGCTATCGCAACAGGCCCTCGCAGATTACCTCGGACTGGAGCGCATGCATGTCTCGCAGGTGGTATCCAGACTGGAGGCGGCAGGTCTTGTCCGCCGCGCCCAGCCGATGCACGACCGCCGTGCGAAAGGCCTCGCAGTCACGCCATCAGGCGCACAGCGGCTTGCTGCCGCGCTGCCAGTTGTCGAAGCCTATGACCGGGCGTTCTTCGCCGCGGCCAGGGGCGCGCCAGCCTAACCGCTGCAGCAGCGGGAGCTTGTGCCGTCATGGCGCGAAATGTCCTGTTTCTGGCGCGGACTGGCATTTCGCTTTCCCCTTCAATAGCCTAACTGCCCTTCAAATGTCCTTTGCCTGTCCCGGAACTGTCCAATGCTCCCCGATGCCACTACCGCTCTTCTCGTGATCGACGCGCAAGAATCCTTCCGTCACCGCCCGTATTTCGAGGAAGACGAGCTTGACTCCTACCTGCTGAACCAACAGGCCCTAATCACAGGCGCGCAGCAGGCTGGCATCCCTGTGGTCCAAGTCCTTCATGTGGAGCCGGAAGGTGCATTCAGCGAGGCGTCCGGGCTGGTCAGGACACTTGCACCGCTGAAGTTGTCGCCAGAATTTGTGGTCCGCAAGGAGCGACACAGTGCGCTGGTGGGCAGCGGGCTGGATGTTTGGTTGGTGCAGCGGGCTGTCCAGCGGCTGATCATATCGGGTATCCGAACAGAACAATGCTGCGAGACCACCACTCGCCATGCATCCGACCTAGGCTATCAGGTCGACTTCTGCACCGAGGCGACAGCCACCTTCCCAATGATCGACAAGGCCGGTCACCGGTGGAGCAGCGCTGAGATCAAGGCCCGATCCGAACTGGTCCTGGAAGGCCGGTTTGCCCGCATCGTCACGGTCAGGGA
>JALOSP010000400.1 GCA_025458365.1 Hyphomonadaceae bacterium | reverse complement strand
GCCGCCTGGTCTCCAGCTGTGCGTCGCTTGACGATGCCGGTCCCGACGATGTGGCCTTCTGCCTCAGACCGGACGGGGAAACCATCAGTTCGCGCGCCGGTGCCCTGATCGTGGCGCTTGCCCATCTCGATCACGTGCCAGCCGGGTGTGTGGCCATCCTCGCACCCAATCCACGCGGCGCCTTTGCAGCCGTAGCCCGGGCCTTGATAGAATTGAAGCGCCACGAGGCTGGCAGTCCTGCCGTCCATCCCGACGCCTTGATCGAGGCGGAGGCCAGCATCCTTCCCAACGCCATCATCGGACAGGGCGCGGCGATTGGAGCTGGCACGGTGATCGGTGCAGGCGCCGTGATCGGGCCGGGTGTTCAGGTCGGGCGCGACTGCAGGATTGGTGCAGGTGCGGTGATCCAGTGCACACTGGCTGGTGACCGGGTGAGTGTGGGCGCCAACAGCGTGATCGGTGAGGCCGGTTTCGGGGTCGCTGCAGGGGCAGGCGGGCCGGTGGACGTGCCGCAACTGGGCCGGGTGATCCTGCAGGATGACGTCAGTATCGGCGCGCTGGTGGCAGTGGACCGGGGCGCATTTGGCGACACGATCATCGGCCTGGGCAGCAAGATCGACAATCTTTGCCAGATTGCCCACAATGTGCGGATCGGGCGCGGCGTGATTGTCGCCGGGTTCAGCGGGATCTCTGGTTCGACGGTCGTCGAAGATTTTGTGGTCATGGGCGGGCGGGTCGGCCTGGCCGATCATCTGGTGATTGGAACAGGGGCCCAGCTTGCTGCCGGGTCGGGTGTGATCCATGATGTCCCGGCTGGCGAGACTTGGGGTGGTTATCCGGCCAAGCCAAGGCGGGACTGGGTGCGTGAGCTTGCCAGCTTGAAGCGTCTCGCACAATCGGGCAGCAAGGCTGGCAAGGGCTGAAAGGCCAACCAGCGGAAAAGCCGCAATCAGGGGCAGGGCGTGAGCGATACAAAAGAAACCATTTCGGCCGAGAGTGGCGTGATTGACTGCCAGGCCATCCTCGAATTGATCCCGCATCGCTATCCGCTTTTGCTGGTGGATCGTGCCTGGGACTATGTGGAAGGCCAATCCATCCGCTCCCTCAAAAACGTGACGTTCAACGAGCCGTTTTTTCAAGGCCACTTTCCCGGTCGCCCGCTGATGCCTGGTGTGATGCAGATCGAAGCCATGGCCCAGGCCAGTGCGATCCTGATGTCGAAGACCTTGAAGGTGGATGTTTCCAAGGCCGGGATCATGTTCATGTCGGTGGACAATGCCAAGTTCCGCCGACCCGTCCAGCCTGGCCATGCGCTCGAAATGCTGGTCGAAGTGACCAAGGCGCGGCGCAACATCTTCATGTTCAAAGGGACTGGCCATGTGAATGGCGACCTGGCGTGCGAGGCCGAATGGGCCGCCATGAAAGTCGATCTCAACCCATGACACACATCCATCCCACCGCCATCGTCGATCCCGCAGCCACACTTGGTGAAGGCGTGGAGATCGGGCCGTTCTGCATCGTCGAAGGCCCGGCAGTCCTTGGTGCCCGAACACGGCTGATCTCCAACGCCCAGGTTCTGGGCCACACCACGTTGGGCGAGGATTGCACCATTCACCCTGGCGCCGTGATCGGTGGTCCGCCCCAGGATTTGAGCTACAATGGCGAGCCAACCCGCCTGATTGTCGGTGATCGCTGTACCATGCGCGAGAACGTGACGATGAACCGGGGAACCGCGCGCAGCAAGGGCGTGACCACCGTCGGCTCGGACGGCTATTTCATGAATGGCGCCCATGTCGGACACGATTGCACTGTCGGCGAGCGGGCGATCTTTGCGTCGAACGCCACATTGGGCGGGCACGTGGTGGTGGGCGAACAGGTCATCATTGGCGGACTGGCCGCCGTTCACCAATTCTGCCGGATCGGGCGGCATGCCTTTGTGGGCGGGCTGGCTGCAGTTGTTGCCGACGTCATCCCCTATGGCTCGGTGGTCGGGGTCCATGCCCATCTGGCCGGGCTGAACGTGATCGGCCTGAAGAGGCGCAACTTTACCCGGCCGCAGATCTACGAGATGCGCGCCGCCTACCGGATGCTGTTTGCCGAGGAAGGCACACTGCAAGAACGACTGGGTGATGTGGAACTCCGCTTCAAGGATATTCCCGAAGCCATGGAAATGGTGAGCTTTATTCGCGCTGAATCCAGCCGTCCGCTGTGCTTGCCGCGCGATTAGAGCCGGGCCGCGAGGATCAATCATGGCTGACACCGCTCCACACTGGACCAAGATCGGCCTGATCGCCGGTGATGGGGACCTGCCCGTCCAACTTGCCACCTATTGCGAGGAGGCAGGCATTCCGCTGCATGTCAGCCGGATCGAGGCGATGAGCGACCCCCGTCTGGACAGGTTTCCAGGCTCGACCCACGGCATTGCCGCGATTGGCGAGCGGATCAAGGCGATGAAGGCCGCCGGCGTCGATGCCGTGGTCTTCGCAGGCAATGTGAAACGCCCGGACTGGGGCAGCCTGAAGCCGGATTTGCGCGGCACGCTGG
>JALOSP010000399.1 GCA_025458365.1 Hyphomonadaceae bacterium | reverse complement strand
GAGGTCGAAGTGTAACACCGGCGGGTCGGTGTCATAGCCCTGCACGATGGTGAACGTGGGCGAGGGCACTTCGATCTCGGTGCCCGCCAGCGCCGTGATCAGCCCGCGCGCGAGCGTGGTCTTGCCCGCCCCCAGATCGCCGGCCAGCAGGATGCAGTCTCCCGCCGCGACCGCACCGGCAAGACTGGCGCCCAGCGCGCGTGTGGCGGCTTCATCGGGCAACGGGATGGTGGTGATGGGGGTCATGGTTGCGATTTACGTGTTTCGTTCAGGGCTGGGAAGCGCCAGCTCTTTGCTCCCCCGTAGCCCAGGCAGGGGGGAAGGCCCCGCGACAGCGCCGGATGGGGGCATTTCCGCAAACTGTCACCCCGACATCGCGATGCCTGAAGCGATCTCCCCCTCCACCATGCTGTGCATGGTCCCCCTCCCCGCGGGGCGGAGGAGGAAGACACCTATCAGTCAACGGGCTAGGTGACGCTGCGGCGGGGCGACCCCATTCGGGTCATGGAACCCTCCAATCAACCACTCCAACCTCTTTGAGTGCCAATGCAAGTTTCGCGTCCGCGGTGACCAGTTGGGCGCCAAGAGCGCGCGCATGGCCTGCGATCAGCGCATCACAAGCGGCGAGCTGACGACCGGTCGCCAGCATCTCTGCAGCAAGATCACCAGCCGCTTTGGATGCGTGCCGGTCAAAGGTAGCAATCTGGAACGGCCCACGGATCAATTCGTCGAGACCGGCGACCTCGCCGTCAATGCGACCGCGCCGGGCGATGCCGGTTTCAAGTTCGAACAGCGTGATGGTCGACACCATCAGATCATGGCCCGCTCTGACCGCTGCCAGAAACTGGATTGAGACTTGTGAGTCCACAGCGCGCAAGAGGTCGATACAGACATTGGTATCCAGCAGAAGCTTCACGGTTTGCGCGGCTCCAGTGGTGGCTGCCAGCGATCTGCCATGAAGTCGGCTGCGATGTTGTGGCCCTTCACCCGGGCCAGCCAGTCAGCGGCCTCGGTTTCCCGCAGTTTTGCCAGTTCATCAAGCCGGTGGGCGACCGCGTCATTGACGGCCTGAGTCATGGATACCCCTGTCTTGCTGGCCAGATCGGCCACCAGTTCATAGGTCGCCTCGTCCTTGATGCTCAGTGCCTTGCCCATGATTGTCGTCTCCCGTTTCTAGAAATAACTGAAGTCTAGAAATCTGACAAGGCTTGGCGAGGTAGCTAATGAGCAGCATTCTTGGAAATCCAAAGTGAACATCCCTCTCCCCGCCAAGTGGGGCTTGGTGTGTATGCCAAGGGTTGGGAGGGCGCCTCGGCTGTCGCGTTCCGCGGGCGGCAATTATCATTGCCCGGCCCACCCCCTCAATGCCTCAACCTCAATGCCCCCAAGGAGCAGGCGGGGCTTCCACCGTCCGTGTCAGATCGAACTCGAACTGGACATGGCGGTTTTCGCGGCGGACGGCGTAGATGAAGCGCTGGCCAGGGATGATTTCCATGGTCCACACATTGGTGCCGGACTGCGGGCGGCCTTCGCGGGTGAACAGGTCCTTCGAGAATTGGTCCGCCGGGAAGTCCTGGCGGGTGGCGGTGCCGGGGGCAAGCGTGTCGCCCCCATATTGGGTGATCGTGTCCTCGCTGCCGTCAGCATGGCGGTGATCATGTTTCAGGCGCAGGCCGGTTCCGGTCTTGCTCACGATCCAGGTGCGTGACCGATCTTCACCGACATGCAGCGGAATGGCGACCCGGCCTGTGCTGCATTCGCGCACATGCATCACCATGGGCTTTCCAGCCAGATCATTGTCGCGCGGGTCCGTTGTGGTCATGGCCCCGGCAAAGGCCTTGCCGCACAGGGTCTGCAATTCGGCCAGGAAAGCATCGCGCGGTTGTTGCGGCGTAGTGGCGCAAGCAGACAGGATGAGGGCGAGGGCAGGGATCAGAGCGTTTCTCATGCATCCATTCTGAGGCACACAACGCCCCGGAGCAAGTCCGCCATGCCGGGCCTGCTGCGATCATATAAAGATATGTTTATGTCTTTACTTGATCCTGTCACGCCAACGCGCTAAGGGCGCGGCCATGCCGGGATCAAACTGCGCGCCGCTGTGGCTGGCGCAGGGTCGACCGGCCCATCCTTCGGGGAAACTCATGACAGACTACATCGTGCGCGACATTGGCCTGGCCGCATTCGGCCGCCAGGAAATCTCGATGGCCGAAACCGAAATGCCCGGCCTGATGTCGGTGCGTGAAGAATATGGCGCCGCCCAGCCGCTGAAGGGCGCGCGGATTGCAGGTTCGCTGCACATGACGATCCAGACCGCCGTTCTGATCGAGACGCTGGCCGCGCTCGGCGCAGACATCCGCTGGGTGTCATGCAACATCTACTCGACCCAGGACCATGCGGCCGCGGCGATCGCTGCTGCCGGGATTCCGGTGTTTGCGGTGAAGGGCGAGACGCTGGAAGAATATTGGGATTACACCAGCCGCCTGTTCGACTGGCACGGTGGTGGCACGCCCAACATGATCCTGGACGACGGTGGCGACGCCACCATGTA
>JALOSP010000398.1 GCA_025458365.1 Hyphomonadaceae bacterium | reverse complement strand
CGAGTCGGGCGGTGAAGGCGCGTCTGCGTCGGCTGGTGAAGCCGCCTCTGGCGAATCCGGCGGTGAAGCCGGGGCCAGCGATGCTTATGCCGATGTCCCCGAAGCATCGCGCAAGGCATTGCGGATCGCCCATCTGGCAGGCTTCCTGGCCATTGCCCAGGAGGTCAGTGCCACAGGTGACGCGTCTGCGGCCTCGATCCTGATCCAGCAAGGCTTGCTCGAAGTGCACCAACCGGCGGCAGGCGACTACAGTGGCAAGGCAGCCGCCATCAAGCCGGCCTATGAGGCCGTGATGGCCGCATTGGATGGCGCAAAACCTGCCAGCGAGATCGAGGCAGCGTTCACCGCTGCACGTGATGCACAAACAGCCGCGATGGCCGAAGCCGGGGGCGATCCTGCTGCAGTGGCCAAAGCGATGCTGACGATCACGACAGGGCTCTATAGGAATGTGGTCCTGCCTGAGGGAGTCGATCCGGTTGAGTATCAGCATGCGATGGGAGCGGCGCTTTCCGCGCGTGATGTGCTGGCCGGATCGGCTTCGGTGCTGGAAGCCAGAAACCCGGCAAGCTACCGTGAGGCGATGGCAGCGAGCGGCGCCCTGACCGGCCTGTTCGCTGCCCCGGTTGCCCCCGAAGCACCCCCTGCCGCATCGGCAGTGCTGGCTGCCGCGTCGCGGGTCGAGTTGCCGCTGTCAGACCTTGGCGGTTGAGCCACATTGACTTTTTCAGCGCAGCGGCCACGCTAGCGGGCGTGACTTCCGTTTCCGCCATACCCTCGTCTGCGGGCCTGTCCATACCGCGTGCCGACCCGCTGACGGGCAGAGCGCCGGAGGCGGTACGGGTGATCCCTGGCGAACCCCAGCCCTCGTGGCTGGTTGTCGCCTCGCCCCATTCGGGCCGTTACTATCCTGCCGCACTGCTGGCAGCGTCGCGGCTCGATTTGCGGGCGCTGCGCAAAACCGAGGATGCCTGGGTGGACCTGCTGATGGCAGGGGCTCCTGCAACAGGGGCGACGCTTGTCACCACCGATTATGCGCGCTGCTGGCTCGATCTGAACCGGGCCGAGGATGAGTTGGATCCCCAATTGATCCGTGGCCTTCCGGCAAGACCGGCCACTCCCAGCCTGCGGGTTCAGGCCGGGCTGGGCGTGATCCCGCGCACCGCAGGCGAGGGCGGGGCGATCTACCGCCATCGCCTTGGTCATAACGAAGCCGAGGCCCGCATTGCGATGCTCTACCGGCCTTACCACGCCGCGCTCGACGCTGTCTTGGCCAATGCGCGACAGCGCCACGGCGCCTGCCTGTTGCTGGACTGTCATTCGATGCCGTCAGGCCTGACAGAATCAGCAGGGGTCGATGTGGTTCTGGGTGACCGGTTCGGCACCTCGTGCGCGCGCCAGATTGCCGAGACTGTCGCTGCCGTCTTGCAGGATGCGGGCTTGACTGTGGACCGCAACGCGCCATTCGCCGGTGGCCATGTGACCAGCTATCACGGCCATCCCGGTGCCGGCCGCCATGCACTGCAGATCGAGCTGCGCCGTGACCTGTATATGGATGAAGCCACCCTGGAACCCCACGGTGGCTTCGATCATGTGAAAGCGATCATGGATCGCCTGATCGCCACGCTGGCCACGCGTCCGGCTTGAAGCCTGGCAGGTGGCATCACGGCGAGGCCGCTGCCGGACGGGATCAGAACTTGTAGCCGACCCCGGCGGACACAACCAGCGGGTCCAGCTGGATGGTGGACCGCAGTGCGCCATTGTTCACATTGGCGCCGGTTTCGAAGAACACCTTTTTCACGTCAACATTCAGGCTCCAAGGGCCGCTCAGCGCATAGTCGAACCCGGCTTGCAGCGTGTAGCCGAAACCGTCGTCCAGATCGACGTCAAAGCCGTTCTTGCCTTCCTCGTCCCAGAACCAGATGTAGGTCAGGCCCCCGCCCACATAGGGCACAAGACGTTCGCTGACCGGAAAGTGGTAACGGGCGGTCACGGTTGGCGGCAGGTGCCACAAGTCGAGGATTTCAGTGCCATTCTGGGCAATGCTGGCGGCGTGATCGAAGGTGCCAGCAATCACTTCGAACGAGACGTTCGGACTGAGATAATATTGCAGGCCGATCGACGGCAAAACGCTGTCATCGACTTCCACGTCCAGTCCGGTGTCAACGCCTGCTGCGGTGAAGACAGGGGCTTCCACATCCGGCAGCACGCCCGTCAGGCGCACATCGAGCTTGATCGTGCCTGCTTGCGCCTGGACCAGGTCTTGCGCCGCAGCAGGTGCAGCCAGGGCAGCCGCAGCCGCGATCGCAACCAGCGAGAATGATTTCAAGGTCATCGGGTTATTCCCATCCAACATATGCCGGGCCTGTCCCGGCGCCACGAGACGTTCTTGAACCTGTGCGCCGCGAAGGCACAGCCTCCATTCGGTCGCGCGTCGGAGGGCCGCGCGGCCCAGTGCCGCAGAAAATGACGGCAGCGTCAACTTGACTGTTGCCGTGCTGCAACGCATGGGTTCTGGCCCCTCGCCACTGTTCGATCGAGGTGCGGGTGGA
>JALOSP010000397.1 GCA_025458365.1 Hyphomonadaceae bacterium | reverse complement strand
CACCCAGACCGAGCCGTTCACCGTGATCGGTGTCGGCGACATGAGTGGCGACGTGTTTGGCAATGGCATGTTGCTGTCCAAACAGATCAGGCTGCTGGCGGCTTTCGACCATCGTGACATCTTCTTCGATCCCGACCCCGATCCGGCCACCAGCCATGCCGAGCGGGTGCGGATGTTCAACCTGCCGCGTTCCAGCTGGGCCGATTATGACCGCAGCCTGATCTCGCCCGGTGGCGGGGTGTTCTCGCGCGGCGCCAAGGCGATCCCGCTGAACGATGCGATGCGTGCGCTGACCGGCCTGACCGGCGACGAAGTCACCCCCACCGATCTGATGCATGCGCTGTTGAAGGCGCCATGCGACCTGATGTGGTTCGGCGGCATCGGCACCTATGTCAAGGCCACCAGCGAGACCCACGCCGATGCCGGGGACAAGGCCAATGATGCGATCCGTATCAATGGCAATGAGCTGAAGGCCAGGGTGATCGGGGAGGGTGCCAACCTTGGCCTGACCCAGCGTGGCCGGATCGAGGCGGCGCTCTCGGGCGTGCGGCTCAACACCGATGCCATCGACAATTCGGCGGGCGTGGACAGCTCCGACCACGAGGTGAACATCAAGATCCTGCTGAATGGTCTCGTCCGTGCTGGCCAGATGACCGAGGACGGGCGCGACACGCTGCTGGCAGAGATGACCGAGGATGTGGGGCTGCATGTGCTGCGCCACAATTACAACCAGACGCTCGCCATCAGTCTGCAGGAAGCCACCGCGCCGGCTGATGTGGACGCCCACGTGCGCTTCATGGAGCGGCTGGAAGCGGCAGGCAAACTCAACCGCAAGATCGAGTTCCTGCCCGACAATGCGGCGGCGCGCGCCCGGATGGAGCAGGGCAGGGGCCTGACCCGGCCTGAGCTGTCGGTGCTGACGGCCTATGGCAAGATCCAGCTGTTTGACGAGTTGATCGCCTCTGATGCGCCAGATGACCCGTGGTTCCGCGAGACGCTGGTGTCCTACTTCCCCAAGGGCTGCCGCCAGTTCGATGCGGCGATGGACAGCCACCGGCTGCGCCGGGAAATCATCGCCACGGTGATGTGCAACGAGATGGTCGATCTGGGGGGTGCGACCTTCATGGACCGGGTGCGTGAAAGCGCGCTGGCCGATACTGGCGCGATTGCCCGTGCCTTTGCTGCTGCGCGCGCGATCTTCCGGCTCGATCCGTTGATCGACGCGATCAAGGCGCTCGACCTGAAGGCACCGGCCAGCGTGCAGACCAGCCTGATGCTGGACGTTGTGGCCGTGTTGCGGCGCCAGAGCTTCTGGCTCGCACGACGTGCAAGCCACCCGGGCGCACGCCCGCTGGGCGACATCGGTTCCATGGTCAGCGCCTATCGGGCCGGGGTCGATGCGCTGACCCCACGGGTGGGCGATCTGGTTTCCTCGTTCGAGGCCCAACGCCTGATCGCCCGGATCGATGATCTGGAAGGCCAGGGCGCACCGCCAGAACTGGCGCGCTCGGTCGCCCTGCTGCGCCCCTTGATCTCGGCCACGGACATCATTGACCTGTCAGGCGCCACCGGCTTTTCGGTGGAAGCCACAGCCCGCATCCATCACGAGGTTGGCGCGGTCATCGGGTTTGACGAGATGCGGTTTGCCGCAGGCCAGACCGCCGCACCCGACCATTGGGACCGGGTCGCGACCCGCCGGATCATCGAGGATCTGATGGGCGAGCAAGGCCAGATCACTGCCAGCGTCTGCGCTTTGGTCACCCATGCAGGCGGAGCGCTGGCCGAAAAGGCGGAAAAGCCCAATGCCCGCTGGGCCCGCGACGCAGTGGCCGCCTGGCTGACGTTGAACGAGGTGGAGGCTGGCAAGACCCGTGATTCGCTGGCCGAACTGTCCGCCAGCGGTGGCTGGACCTTTGCCAAGCTGGCCATCGCCAACGCCCAGCTGAACGCCCTGGCCGGGGCGGCGCGCTCGCAATAGGCGCTGTCCCTGACAGTCAGACGGCAAAGCCAATCCGCGCCCCACTTTTTTGTGACAGCGCCTGCGGGTTTCAATCGCGGGCGTTGTCCTTATGGTGCGACAAAAGCGCCCGGTGAGAGGCGCGCGGATTGCAGCAAAGGGGAGGGCCGATGTCGGCAGTCGAATCACATGGTGCGGGGGCATCCGCCCCGCCACTCAGCCAGTCGTATGTGCGTTATGCGCTGTGGATGCTGCTGATCATCTACACGCTGAACTTCGTGGACCGGCAGATCGTGGCCATTCTGGCCGAGCCGATCAAGAAGGATCTGGGCCTGACCGACGGCCAATTGGGCATGCTGGGCGGCATCGCCTTTGCCTTCTTCTACACCTTCCTCGGCATCCCCATCGCGCGCATGGCCGAGCGCGGCAACCGGGTGAAAATCATTTCTGCGGCTGTTGTGGTGTGGAGCGGGTTCACCGCGCTGTCTGGCGCTGCCCAGAACTTCACCCAATTGCTGCTCGCCCGGATCGGGGTGGGCGTCGGTGAAGCCGGCTGCACACCACCGGCCCACTCGCTGATTTCCGACTATGTACCGGCCGAA
>JALOSP010000396.1 GCA_025458365.1 Hyphomonadaceae bacterium | reverse complement strand
TCCGATCTAGCATGGAGGCGGCCGAAGGGCCAGGTTGACCTGCCCCGGTGCGGGCCATTTCGATGGTGAGGATGCGGTAGCTGCGATTGGCGAAGACCACGGTCACCACCGGCAGTTTTTCCCGTGCCATGGTCCACAGCGCTTGCAGTGTGTACATGCCTGCACCATCACCGGTCAGCGCGATTGTCTTGCGGTCTGGCGCGGCCATGGCAGCCCCCACCGCCAGCGGCAGACCTTGACCGATCGCACCGCCCGTCAGAAACAGCCAGTCATGTGGCGCGGCAGCCTGCGTGGCCATGAAGTGCGGCAGGCCTGCCGTCACCGCATCGTCGGAAATGATCGCACCATCAGGCAGATGGCGGGCAAGGCTGGTGGCACACGTGCCGGGCGTGACCGGCCCTGCAGGGCAAGCGGGCAGGGTCGGGCTGCCGCCAGGGGCGGTCCAGGCCGGTGCGTCGAGTGCATCGGCCAGCGCGATCAGGGCTTCGGCGATGTCCTCTGAACGTTCAGCCAGGGTCTCCACCGTGCAGCCGTCCGGCACCAGCACCGAGGGCGTGTCGGGATAGGCGAAGAAGGCGCATGGGGTGACCGTGCCCGCCAGCACCATCAGGTCCACGCCGTCGAGGTCCTTCATTGCGCCTTCGGCGAAATAGACCATGCGGTCGGGCGGAAACCGGCCATGGCCGCGTGACAGCCGGGCAGGGAAGGTATCGACCAGCACCCGCACACCAGCGGCCTTCAGGCGCCCCATGGCGGCAAGGCCGCGTTCCTCGGTCAGCGCATTGCCTCCGGCCAGTACGACCGGCTTGGTGGCCAGCCGGATGGCATCGGCCATCTGTTCGATCAGATCACCATCCACCAGCGCCCGCCCGGTCGAAGGCGGCACCGGGGCGACCATGCCGCCGCTGTTCCACGCGCTGTCAGCAGGCAAGATGATGCTGACTGGCGCACCTGGCGGGCCCAGTGACTGGCTGAAGGCTGTCGCAGCCCTGTCACCTGCCTCAAGCGCGGTTTCCACCAGCCCGGTCCAGCGCGAATTTGGCGCAACCAGTGTTGCGATGTCAGACGACAGTGGCGCGTCCAAATCGCGATGGCCCATGGCGTGATCGCCGATCACATTGATCATCGGGGCAAACGCGCGCCGGGCGTTGTGAATGTTGGCCGCGCCATTGGCATAGCCCGGCCCCAGATGCAGCAGCGTCATGGCGGGGCGCCCGGCGATCCTTGCGAAACCGTCAGCCGCACCAGTCGCCACGCCCTCGAACAGGCAGAGCACCGACTTGATCCGTGGCTCGCGGTCGAGTGCCTGCACCAGATGCATTTCGCTGGTGCCCGGATTGGCAAAGCAATGGGTCACACCGCAATCAGCCAGCGTGGCGACCAGCGCATCGGCACCGGTAACGGGGCCGGCGATCGGGCGGGGGGTCGGGGTACGAGGTTCAGTCATGATGCGCCGTTCTGGCCCAGCCCTGCTGTGCTGTCACCCCGGCTTGGGCATCATCCGGCAGGGCGGGTGAGCGGTGTTTCCAGTGCGGCACGCTGCTGCCATCGGCTGACAAGGGTTTGGGCCAGCGCCCGCATCTGATCGGGCGTGGTCGGGACTTGGGCGCTCCACTGAACGGCGACCCAGGCTTCGCCAATGGCAACACCAGTGCTGCAGGTTGCCCGGATCACGCCCCGGCAACCTTGTTCGGGGGTCGATCCCGCATAGGCCCAAGGCACGATCTCAAGCCGCAGATGGGCGGTGCCGGGATCGAAGGGCAGGGTAAGGTTCTCTTGCGCGGCCAGGTCGCCCAATGCGCTGTCGAGGATGAGTGACCCTGCGTTCCCGCTGGTTTGCAATGTGCGCGGCGGTGCAATGGTGCCAAGCGGGCTGTCCAGCAAAGTACGGCCGCTGACCGAAAACCAGCTGTTGCTGGCCAGGGTCGTGATTGCCACGACACCAAACGCTACAAGAAGACACAGCGCCATGACCGCAAGGCCCGCCTTGCCGCTCTGCCAGGGCGAGTGGGCGGTTCCGGCACGATTGGGGATTGATCGGCCAGAGGGCGGGCGGTTATTGCGGTCGAAGCGCTGTGTCATGCTCTTGCTACGCACGCAAAGCGCGACCGGATGACGCACCTGCACAACCTGTCCGCAGAGTGGACGCCGTCGTCCGGCTGGCCCAGATGCAGCGATGCTGCGCCACCCCTCTTGCGGGTCTCCGGGGATTGTAGCATATGCCCGCGCCTCAGGGGCGGTGGCGACACCAGCCCCTCACCCCAAACGGATGCGGGCGTAGCTCAGGGGTAGAGCGCCACCTTGCCAAGGTGGATGTCGTGAGTTCGAATCTCATCGCCCGCTCCATTTTTTCCAATAAAAACAGAAACTTCCTGCTGAGTTAGCCTGGTAGCGCGGGTTCGCGTTCGGGCGATTCTGACCGAAAATCGGCACCAGCTACCACTCCGCTACCACTTTTTGCGGTCCATCCAGCCCCCAACTTTTTGCAGTAAGCTCCGCCCAGTGGAGGCAAACCAAAGCTGTCTCAGGCGCGGGTTTGGATTTTTTGCTTTGGATCGGGAGG
>JALOSP010000395.1 GCA_025458365.1 Hyphomonadaceae bacterium | reverse complement strand
AATGACGGCGTGCGGGTCGATCCCTTCCTGATCGAACAGGTGGACAACACCCGTGGCGGAATCGCCTGGCGGCGCGAGACCGAGAAACCGGTGCAGGTCTATGAACCACTGAAGGCCCGCCAGATGACGGCCATGCTGGCCAATGTGGTCGCCTTCGGCACAGGCCTGCGGGGCCAGCTGGCCGATGACCGTGAAGCCGCCGCCAAGACTGGCACATCCCAGAACCACCGTGATGCATGGTATGTCGGCTATACTGCCGACATCATCTGCGGCGTCTGGATCGGCAATGATGATGGCAAGTCGATGCACGGCGTGACCGGGGGCACCGTGCCTGCTGCAATCTGGCGCCAGTTCATGAACGAAGCCCACGAGGGCATGCCACTGACACCGCTTCCCACGCTGGATGATCTGGCACGGCCCAGCAACTCGACCATTGCCGGTTTCTACCAAAGCCTCGCCGACATGTTGGGTGCAGCAGCGGGCAGCGAGCTGGAACCTGTGGCGATCAGGCGCCCAGAGGCCGTTCCTCCGCCTGCTGCGGCAACCAAGGCAGCGCGGATCGAACCCATGGCTGTGACCGGCGCCCGTTGATCGCCTTCCTGTCTGGCCAATCCGGCCCGGACCCCTCTTGTGTTGCCCAACTGCAACACCTACCTGTCGCTCATCCCAACGGCTTCGATTGAGAATGACCCCATGAACCTCGACAAATTCACCGAACGCGCCCGCACCGTCATCCAGGCCGCGCAGATGGATGCCATCAAGCGCAAGAACCAGTATTTCACGCCCGAGCATATCCTCAAGGCCATGCTGGATGACGAGAAGAGTCTGGCGGCCAGCCTGATCAAGTCTGCCGGTGGCCGACCGGATGAGGCGCGTCTGGCGGCTGATGTGGCCGTGGCCGGGCTGTCTGCAGTCGAGGGAAGCGAGACCAAGCTCTACATGCAGCCCGAAACCGCCCAGGTGATCGCCGGTGCCGAACAGGCCGCCGAAAAGATGGGCGACAGTTTCGAGGGTCCAAGGCGGCTGACGCCCTGAAGGCTGCCGGCGTGACGCCGCAAGCCATCAATTCGGCCATTGGCATGATGCGCAAGGGCCGCAGCGCCACCAGCGCGGGTGCCGAAGACAGTTATGATGCCTTGAAGAAATATGCCCGAGACCTGACCGAGGCCGCCCGCGACGGCAAGCTTGACCCCGTGATCGGGCGCGACGAGGAAATCCGGCGCTGCATCCAGGTTCTGTCGCGGCGCACCAAGAACAATCCCGTCGTGATTGGCGAACCCGGCGTGGGCAAGACGGCCATCGCCGAGGGCCTGGCCTTGCGGATCGTCAATGGCGATGTGCCCGAAAGCCTGAAGGGCAAGTCGCTCATGAGCCTGGACATGGGCGCGCTGATCGCTGGCGCGAAATATCGCGGGGAGTTTGAGGAGCGGCTGAAGGCCGTGCTGGCCGAGGTGCAGGGTGCCGACGGCGGCGTGGTGCTGTTCATCGACGAAATGCACACACTGGTGGGTGCGGGCAAGGGCGATGGCGCGATGGATGCGTCAAACCTGTTGAAGCCTGCCCTGTCGCGCGGTGAGCTGCACTGCATCGGGGCCACCACGCTGGATGAGTATCGCAAGCATGTGGAGAAAGACCCGGCACTGGCCCGACGCTTCCAGCCCGTGTTTGTCGATGAGCCAAGCGTGCCGGACACGATCTCGATCCTGCGCGGCCTGAAAGAGAAGTACGAGGTGCACCACGGTGTGCGGATCGCCGATGGCGCCATTGTGGCGGCCGCCACATTGTCCAACCGCTATATCGCTGACCGGTTCCTGCCCGACAAGGCGATCGACCTGATGGATGAGGCCAGCGCCCGGCTGCGCATGCAGGTCGATTCCAAACCTGAAGAACTCGACGAGATTGACCGCCGTCTGATGCAGCTGAAGATCGAAGGCAGTGCGCTGTCCAAGGAAAAGGACGCCGCATCGCGTGAGCGGCTGGAAAGACTCGAAGACGAGATCGAGGCGCTGGAAAAGCAGTCTGCCGAAATTTCGGCCCGCTGGCAGGCAGAAAAGGGCCAACTCGCCAGTGCCACCAAGATGAAGGAGGAGCTGGAAGCGCTCAACCTTGAACTGGCGGACGCCACCCGTCGAGGCGATTATGCCAAGGCCGGCGAGCTGCAATATGGCCGCATCCCGATCCTGGAAAAGGCGCTGGCCGAAGCCGAACAGGCCGGTGACACGTTGATGCAGGAAGTGGTGGATGCCGAGCAGATCGCCGCCGTGGTCTCGCGGTGGACCGGCATTCCGGTGGACCGGATGATGGAGGGCGAACGCGAAAAGCTGCTGGCCATGGAGGCCAAGCTGCGTGAACGCGTGGTCGGTCAGGAGGAGGCCTTGAAAGCCGTCGCCGATGCCGTGCGCCGCTCGCGCGCGGGCCTGCAGGACCCCAACAAGCCCATCGGCTCCTTCCTGTTCCTCGGCCCCACGGGCGTGGGCAAGACAGAGCTGACCAAGGCGCTGGCCGAATTCCTGTTTGATGACGACACCGCCATCACCCGCATGGACATGAGCGAGTACATGGAGAAACACTCGGTCAGCCGCCTGATCGGCGCGCCTCCGGGCTATGTCGGATATGATGAAGGCGGCGCGCTGACCGAAGCGGTTCGGCGCAGGCCCTATCAGGTGGTTTTGTTCGATGAAGTTGAAAAAGCCCACCCCGATGTGTTCAACGTGCTACTGCAAGTGCTCGACGATGGCCGCCTGACCGATGGTCAGGGCCGCTTGGTGGACTTCAAGAACGTCATTCTGGTGATGACCTCCAATCTGGGCTCCAGCTATCTGGCCGAACAGCCCGACGGCGCCGATGTGGAGGAGGTGCGCCCCATGGTGATGGAGGCGGTAAAGGCCAATTTCCGGCCCGAATTCATCAACCGGATCGACGAGATCATCCTGTTCCGCCGCCTGGGCCGGGCAGAGCTTGACAGGATCGTGCCGATCCAGCTCGCCCGGATTGACCGGCTGCTGGCCGATCGCGACATCACGCTCTCCCTTTCAGATGCAGCCCGCACCTGGCTGGGCGACAGGGGCTATGACCCGGCCTATGGCGCGCGCCCGCTGAAACGGGTGATCCAGCAACAGATCCAGGACCCCTTGGCGCGACTGCTGCTGGCAGGCCAGATCAAGGACGGTCAAACCATCAGTGTGGAAGTGCAAGCCGACAGCAATGGTCTGAGCTTCAATGGTTTTTCCGGCGAAAGCGACAGCGCGCCCAAGGGTGTGGCGGTGAATTGAGACGAGCGGGCGCGCAGTTCCAACTGCGCGCCAAACACCACGTTCAGAGGTCCCTACAAGCCCAACTCTTTCCAACGCTCCAGATAGATTCGGAACCAGGGCGCAAAACGTTGTGGGTGTTCGCGGGCTTCGACCCGCAGGGCCGCCCGCGTGGCCCAGCGGGTGTCGCTGACTTCGGCAGGATCTGGTGACAGCATAAGGTCAGTCGTTGCGACATCAGCACGATAAACCGCCACACGCTCATGCTCGACCAGCGTGTCGGACACTTCAGCGCGGTAATCCACGCCGCCGATCCTGCGCAAAGGCAAAGCCAGC
>JALOSP010000394.1 GCA_025458365.1 Hyphomonadaceae bacterium | reverse complement strand
GTCAAGACCCCGCACTTGCGGCTGCGATCGGGCCCCACTTCATGGCCGCCGAAGCCCGGCTGGACCGGTGGTTCTGCGAGTTCATGGCCGATGCGGCATGGGACGACAGCGCGCTCATTGCCTACCGGACCGTGATGGTGGCTACCCTGCGCGGCCTTGCTCTGGACCATGTGCTGCAGGCCGATGCCGAAGCCCATGGGCGCGCCCTGGAGATGTTCAAGCAGATCTTCCTGAAGACGGCACCGGGAGGCGAGGCGTGAACCCGACCAGACATGTGACCTTGCTGTCTCGACGGACATTTGCCGGTCTGGCGCTCGCGGCTGCCAGTTCCGGACCGGTGCTGGCGACGCCGCGCCGTCGCTCGCCTGTCCGGGTGCTGGCTTTCGGCGCCTCCAACACCTGGGGCTTCCTGCCTGTGGACACTGTCGAGCGTCGCCTGCGACGGCTGCCGAGTCATCAAGCCTGGACAGGCGTCTGCCAGCGCATTCTGGGATCGCGCTATGAAATTCTGACCGATTCCCTGCCGGGCCGGACGGTCGGTGCAGACCGCCCGGACATGGCCGGTCGCTTCGTCGGGGCGGCGGCCTACAACGGGATGAAGGAGCTGCCGGAAGCCATCGCGCGGACGGCCCCGCTGGATGTGGTTGTTGTGCAACTCGGTGCCAATGACCTCCTGTCCGACAAAGCCCTGACCCCCGAAGAGCTGGTTGCGCGTTTCATCGCGATGGCACAGCTGATCGCGTCGTTCCGGTTTCCTGTGCCTCTGGCAGACATGGCCGTGCCCATCAAAGCCTTGATCCTGTCGCCTCCCGCGTTCGCCGAACAGCCCAACAATCCGGCATGGCAGGCCGACGAAGCCCGTCGTGCTCGCATGCCCGCCTTGCTGCGGGCAGCGGGGGCGCAGCACGGGTTTGCTGTGGCCGATGCGGCTGAGGCGGTTCCGGTTCCAGGGTCTGACGGGCTGCATTTCGGGGCCCAGGCCCATGCCCGGCTCGGTCGCCTCGTGGCTGGCGCGCTGCGCACGATGGCTGCGGCGCCACCTTCGGCGACACCGTGACGGACTCCGCCAGCGCCCCTGCCAGGATTCTCGCCATCGGTGCCCACCCCGATGATGTCGAGATTTACTGCCTCGGGCTGTTGCTCCGGCTCAAGCGCGTGGGCTGGGAGATCGGCTGGGCGGTCGCGACTGACGGACAGGCGAGCCTGCCGGACGGGGCCGAGCCGGACCTGCGCCGCGGCGAGGCGCTCAAGGCCGGCGCGCTCTTTAGGGTGACGCCGCAGTTGCTTGGCCTGATGGATGGCGCCCTGCGTGGCACGCCAGATGACCAGCGCGCGGTGGAGGCCGCGATCAAGGCCTTCCGCCCTGATGTGCTCGTCACCCACAATCGCGACGACTATCACCCTGATCACCGCACGCTGGCCCGTCTGGTGCGCGAAGCCTGCCCGGCCAATACCCTGTTGCTGGAAGCCGACACCATGCTGGGCGACGGCTTCCTGCCCGACCTGCACGTGGACATCACAGACGTCTACTCCGAAAAAATGCGAGCGCTTGCCGCCCACAAGAGCCAGGCGTCTCCGGCCTTCAAACCCAAGCTGGAAGTCTGGTCAGGTTTCCGGGCGCTGTCATGCGGGGTGAAAGGTGCGCTGCATGGTGAAGGCTACCGAACCGTGCCGACAGCCGTCACCCGTCGGATGCTGCGGCGACTGATCAGCGATCTGAGCTAACCATCGGTTTGGAGATTAGCGCCCGGTTCCGATTGGGTGCGGCAGCGCCCGCGTGTGTCAGTCGGCCACCCCCATCTCCCGCAAGACCCAGTCCGCCGCCGCCTGCGCCTTGCTGGCAGCTGTCAGAAAAGTGGACTGATTGTCGGCCAGCGCCTTCAGCCATCCGCCAAAATAGGCGACATGATCGTCCAGATGATCGGCTGGCAGGCCGATGGTGGCCCCGATGAAGGCTGCTGACAGCTCTGCCACCAGCTCTTCCAGCGCATAGGCGGGATCGCCGAACCGGGTCTGGCCGAAGTCGCGCCACGGGCAACGCTTGCGTTGCCCGCAGTCAAACGTCGCCGATTTCCAAAGGAAATCGGTGGGCCGGGTCGGGTGGCGGGTCCAGTGGGAGGCTTCGTGCGCCAGCGTGGCAAAGAACAGGGTGGCATCGTCGAACGCCGCCTTGGGCGGCATCTGGATCACATCGGCGGCGAGCGAGTAGAAGGCCCGGTCTCCGCCATAGCGGATGGTGGCAGGCAGCGCTGCGCGTTTGCGCCTCCGGCGCAAGTTGCGCAGCCATCAAAAAATTTGCCGCGCAAAGCACGGCGGGCAAACTGGGCAGACAGGCGGGCATCTTCAGCGCCCTCGGGCGTCAGCGGAACAACAGGCGTCACCGGCTCTGGCGGTGCCGCAAACTGCTCGGGCAGCCCATCAATCTGCTCGGCGTTGAACACGGTGTAGCCCCGCAGGACGCGGCGCGGCGCGCCAGGGTCCTCGCCATTGGCTGGGTGCGGGCGTGGAACTGGGATGCCTGAGGGTTCACCATCAGCGCTGGCCCAAAGCTCGGTATAGAACACCACGTACGAGCCGCGCTCGCCCGTGCGC
>JALOSP010000393.1 GCA_025458365.1 Hyphomonadaceae bacterium | reverse complement strand
CTTTGCCGGAAATACAAATTTTATACCATAAACAAGAAAGTTTAGTAGGTCTCGTTTATTTGGAACAATCAGGCAATTGTTGTTTTTTCTGAATGCCAATCCAGATTCTATGCTTCGATTAAGTGAGCTCGCAACTTCAGTCTTGCTGATCTTTAAGGAGCTGCTCAAGCTGCGGACCGAATAGGCCGAATGCATTGACGGTTCCTTGGGGGGGCCGTGGTCCATCCCGACCTTGTCAACGCCATTCAGGCTTACCAGCTTAAGGAGGATAACAATATCTTGGCTCTTCATGGCGTGTTAGGCGTCCTCTGTCCTAGGACAAAGGACGCAATCCGAAGCCCGTGTCAAGAAGCTTGCGAAGTCTGACTTCGAAATGACCAACCTGTTTTACCTATGATGCGCAGGTCGCCTTTTGCCGATAAGGCGACCCCCTACGGCAGCAGCCCGCCCGGCGGTGTGTAGTGCACCGTCGCACCCGGTCCGAGCGGAAGGTCGAAGAACACCCAGGCAGCGGTCATCGCGATGCCTGCCACCATAAAGCTCAACGCAAACGGCAGCATCAGCGCCAGCAGCGATCCGACGCCAACAGACTTGTCCCAGCGACGGCAGAAGGCCAGCACCAAGGGGAAATAGCTCATCAGCGGGGTCATGATGTTGGTGAAGCTGTCACCCATCCGATAGGCGGCAGTGGTCATCTCCGGGCTGATGCCAAGCAGCATGAACATCGGCACCACCACCGGGGCAAGCGCGCTCCACTTGGCCGAGGCCGAGCCGATGAACAGGTCGAGGATCGAGGAAAAGCCAAGCACCGAGACCAGGAGCGCCGGGGCTGGCATGCCGACCTCTTTCAGGATCTCAGCCCCATTGATCGCGGCAATCGGGCCGAGCCTTGACCAGTTGAACATGGCCACGAAGTGAGCGGCAAAGAAGGCGAAGACGATATAGGGCCCCATGCTCATCACGCCCTGGGTCATCATCTCGATGACGTCCTTGTCGGACTTCACTGTGCCATTGCCGATGCCGAAGGCGATGCCGCAGGCGAGGAACAGCAGCATGAAGCCCGCGATCAAAGCGGTATAGAACGGCTGCAGCTGGGCAGGCCCGTCCTTGGTCTCGTCAATCAGCGGGGTGTAGCCCGGCCACAGTGCAAGCGCGGCGAACGCACCAACTACCACAAGTGCGGCGAGGCCCGCCATGCGCAGGCCTTTCTTCTCCTCCGCTGTCAGAGCCGATTTCGCGACTTCGGCCTTCAACTCGTCATCAGCTTCACCGCCCCATTGGCCCAGACGCGGCTCCACGATCCGGTCGGTTATGAACCAGATGATCGGTGTGAACAGGACCACGATGGTGAGGATGAACCACCAATTGCCCAAGGGGTTCATGGTCCATGTCGGGTCGATGATGCGCGCGGCTTCCTGGGTGAAGCCGAACAGCAGCACGTCCAGCTGGCCCGGCGTGATATTCCCCGCAAAGCCGCCCGACACTGCCGCAAAGGCCGCTGCGATCCCCACCAGTGGGTGACGGCCAACAGCCGCATAGAGCAGGCCCGACAGCGGGATGAACACCACATAGGCGGCGTCCGATGCGTGATGCGACACCATGCCGATGACCGCGACGATGGGTGTCAGCAGCACACGCGGTGCCTCGCGCAGCGTGCCCCGGATCAGCGCACTGAACAGGCCGACGCGCTCTGCAACCGCGGCCCCGAAAATCACCACCAGCACGAGGCCTAGCGGTGCAAAGCCGGTCAGCGTCTTGGGCATCTCGGTCAGCAGCTTGCCGATGTTCTCTTCAGAGAACAGGCTGACGGCCTGAAAGGTCAGGATGCCGTTTTCCAGCGTGCCGCCAGCGGGCGCTTCCTTGCCGGAATAGGTGATCTGGGCCGACCAGCCCAGTGCCGCGCCAATCGCCGACAGCACCATCAGGAAACCGATCAGCCACACGAAGATCATCACCGGATCGGGCAGCATGTTGCCCAGCCGTTCGACGGCGCCAAGAAAGCCCTTCTGGCGCGTGCTGGCACTGGTGTCAGGCGTGGTGTCGGACATGATTGTTTCCTGAAGGTATTGAACGGCCAGATAGGCCAGCTTGTCGCACCCGTGTCAAAGCGCCCGGCTGCATTCTCCCGACTGTCGGAGATTGGGGCCTCAGCGTGCCTCTTCGCGGCGCACGATCTCGTCAAACAGGCGCACGCCATAGCCCACGGCGCCGACCGGGCCATTGGGCGTGCGGCTGGTGCGCCAGGCCACCGGGGCGATGTCCAGATGCGCCCAGTCCTGGGTGGCAGGCACAAAGGTGGCCAGGAACGCCGCACCAATCGAAGCACCGGGTGCCCCGCCTTCAACCACGTTGCGCACGGTGGCGACCTCCGACTTCAGATCATCGAAGGTGGATGGGTGCAGCGGCAGCCGCCAGGTGAGTTCACCCACCGCCTCACCAGCACCCGCCACGCGGGCAGCCGTGGCATCGCTGCGGGCAAACAGGGCTGCGTAATCGTCACCCAGCGCACCGCGTGCCGCCCCGGTCAGGGTGGCGATGTTGACGATCAGGCTGGGGGCAAAGGTGCGGTGGGCGTAGACATTGGCATCGGCCAGCACGACCCGGC
>JALOSP010000392.1 GCA_025458365.1 Hyphomonadaceae bacterium | reverse complement strand
AGCCCGATGAGTTGTTCCTCCTGCTGTTGCCAGGCGGCGAGCAGGGTGGCGTCGGCACCATTGGCCCGCACCGCAGGCCACAGAGCAGTCCCCAGCCCCAACACACACAGGGTCCGGCGCGAAATGCCAAGGTCCAGAAACACCGCGGTTCAGTCCCCATCCGCGTCCGAGAAGCCCAACGGCACATCCAGCGCGGTGGCCACTTCGGTCTGGTACAGCGTGGTCACGCCTTTGAGAGTTTTGGACAGGCCCAGCAGCTCCTTGTCGTCCGCCTTGGCAGGCAGCCCAGCGATGGCGGCGTCTGCCGCGTCGAGCGCGGCGACCCAGCGCTGCGCCAGCGCGATCTGCCCCTTGCCCAGCAGCAGGGCTTCGATAGGGATCATGTCCTGGGCCGCCTGAGGCGGCTGCGCCGCCTGGCCGGGCACCAGGCGGGCCTGCGCTCGCAAGGCGGCCCACTGGGCGCGCCACTCGGCCTGGTTGTCGGCGGCGGATTGGCGGGCGAAGGCAGGCGCCTGGCCATTGCCGGCCGTGCGGGCTCGTTGCAACGGCTGTTCGATGTGCATCCAGCGCAGGCGCTCCAGACCGCCCAGCCACTGGTTGATCCACTCGGCGAACGCAGCACGGGCTGTGTTTTCGTCTTCTGTCCAATCGCGTGCGGCCAGGGTCTCGAAGCCGCTGCGCAACGCGCGGGCTTCCGCTGCAATGCCTTCGGCGATCAGCAGCAGGTAAGGGCAGTGGGCCGGTATCGGTGTACCGGTGATCAAGCGCTCCAGGGTGGGCAGACCTTTGGCTGGTGCGCCCACCCGCTCCATGTCGGCCAAGGTTTGTGGTGCGCCGTTCAGCGCCCTGTCCAGCAGGGCCGGCCGCGGCGGCCAGAAGTCGATCTGGCGATGCGATCTGCGCTCGATCACAGGGCCGAGTGCCGGCGTGGATAGAGCGGTCCAGGCCAGCAGCGTGCGCCGCCAGGCCTCGCGCAGCACAGGCAGGGCCGTTGGTCCGGCGCAGTGGACACGTGCGGCTTCCACCAGACCTTGGGCCTCGGTATCGAATGCGCGCGCCAGCGGTGGCATGTGATGGCCGTAGAGACCCGCCAGGGCCTGCTCACCCTTGTAGAAAGGAAAGGCGGTTGCATACCCTGCCTGGGCTCGAAGCCCTGACGACAGGGGTGCGACGGCGATGAGCGCCAGCAGGCTGGTGGTCAGGTGACGACGCTGGATCATGGGCTGGAAGTCGTCACAAGGAGTTGACAAAAGCGACCAGCGCGTCGCGGTCCTGCTTGGTGAACTTCAGCACCTGCTCCTTGGCGCCCTGTGCTTCGCCACCATGCCACAGCACCGCTTCGAGAACGCCGTTGGCCCGGCCGTCGTGCAGCAGGCGCTGGTGGCCATTGACGTCCCTGAACATTCCGATGCCCCACAGTGGCGGTGTCTTCCATTGGCGGCCATTGGCCTGGAAGTCCGGCCGACCGTCGGCCAGTTCCGGACCCATGTCGTGCAACAGGAAGTCGGAATAGGGCCAGATACGCTGACCGCTGATCTGGCGGCTGGTCAGGTGCGGGAAGGGTGGCTCGCCCGTGGTGTAGCTGGGCCGGTGGCAGGTGGCACACTGGGCCTGGTGGAACAGGGCCTGGCCGCGCAGCACCTGCGGATCGTCCGGTTTGCGTCGGGCCGGGGGGGCCAGCGTGGCCGTGTAGAAGATCACGTGTCCCAGCGTCTCGTCGTCGATCTCGGGCACATCGGCGCTGGCTTTTGCTGCGGGCAGCAGACCGTCGCGTCCGGTGCGTCTGCCGCCGCCGTGCGGGGCCGCCAGGCAGTCGGGCTGCGCGGGTGTGCAGGCCTCTTGCCAGAACACGCTGGAGGTGATGCCCATGTCGCCATTGAAGGCGCCAGCGCTCTGGTGGGCAACCGTGCCGGTGTTGGCCTTCCAGCCGAAGCGGCCAATGACCTCTTTGCGTGCAAAAGCGTCCCAGACGCGGTTGGGCTGGCCCTTGATGGGACCGGGTTGGGCCGCCTGCTCACGTGCATTGGCCAGGATGTCGGCCTCGGGGATGGCTTCGATCAGGCCCAGACCGATGACCTGCGGTGCAATGCGCGGACTGAGCATCACGTCCTTCGCCATGGGGCCGTAGCCCAGCTGCGTCAATCGGTACTCGGGCTTGTGGAGGGTGTAGCGGGTGCCGTCGGCAAATCGTCCATGGATCGGTTTGCTGCGGATCTCAACGTGCCCCTCGGGGTTGACACCCTGGACCGCCGCGTTGTTGAACTGGTCGCCGTAGGTGGGCTCGGGGCGCACGCCAGCGTGGGGGTCGACCGCACCCGGAACGGACAGGCGGATCAACAGGGCCACGGTCTTGTCCGGCTCCGGACCGATGGTTTTCTTCCAGTCCGGCGGGGCGCCTCGACCGTCCATGATGTGACAGCCGGCGCACGAACGGGCAATGAAGTGGGGGCCGAGTCCGTCACGCGCCGTGGTGGAGGCGGGCGCCTCGACCCAGTTGCGCTTGAAGAACGAGTTGCCGATGACAAAGCGCGTTTGCTCCTTGTCGTCGAGGTTGGCCAGCGGAAACGAGAAGGCCTGGCGGCCCGTGGCATAGACCGTGCCTCGGCCG
>JALOSP010000391.1 GCA_025458365.1 Hyphomonadaceae bacterium | reverse complement strand
TTCGGGTCGATGAAGATTCCCTGGCCAAAGATGCCCTGTGCTGCCACGCTGCCATCATCATAGGTCCACCACTGGAAGCCATAGCCTTCGCCCGGGGTGCCGATGTCCTTCTGCTTGACAATGGCCTCGTCAAACCAGCCATCGGGTACCACGCCCATGCCGCCAGCCAGCACAAACAGTCCGAACCGGGCAAAGTCGCGGGTGGCGGCCTGGATGCAGCAGCCGGCAATCTCGTGGCCCGTGGCGCCCAGCAGCCAGGTGGCGTCCTGCTCCATGCCGGCCGGTTTCCAGATCTTTTCCGACAGATATTGCGCCAGTGGCTTGCCGGTGGCCGATGACACCAGCACGCCGATCAGATTGGTTTCCCCAGTGTTGTAGTGCCAGACCTCGCCCGGCGGATGGGCGCGCGGCAGGGTGCGCAGGTAGCTGACTGTGGCATCCATGCCCGGCGTTGGCGTGGCATTGTTGAACTGCGCCACATCGGAATTGGGGTCTTCGTAGTCTTCGGTCCAGCGAACGCCGGACGACATCGTGAGCAGCTGGCGCACGCTGACATCATCATAGGCTGAGCCCTTCAGGTCGGGGATATAGTCCGACACCATATCATCGAGGCTCTTGATCGCACCGTCCTTGATGGCGGCGCCAACAAGCGTGGAGGTAAAGCTCTTGGCGACGGAAAAACTGGTCCAGCGGCCGGTCGCACCGAACTCGAGGCCGTAGCGCTCAAGCCGGACCTGGCCGTTGTGCAAAATGACGAGGCCTGCGGTGCGCTGGGCGGCCATATAGGCGTCGAGGCCGGGAATGGTCAGATCAGGGCCGACGGGCAAGGGCCGGGCAGTGCCCGCTTCCACTGTGCTGGCTTTGGCCAGGACTGGCAGTGTGTCGATAGCGCGAAACAGGGCGTCGCGCTGCGGGATGCTCCAGAACAGGATGTCCTTGCTGGTCGGAAAGGTAGCCAGCACGGCCCGCGCCCCGGGATCCAGACTGAAAAAGCCCGCCGTGGCCGCCGCAGCCAACACACACACTCCGCCTGCAGCAATCCAGCGCTTCTTCATCACCCATGCTCCCCAGCATATCGCCGGTCATGATGCCAGCCTCGCCGCTTCCGATATTGGCCGGTGTTCGGGCTGCTGTCGAGTGTGGGTGCGATTGTGCCTCAGCCCAGCTTGCGGGCCTCGCAGATCGCGCGGATCGCGTCGGTGTGGGGCCGAAGGTCAGACGCCAGCTTGCCATCGGTTTCGCGGGCCAGCATGTCCACGACCGAAGCCGCGCGGATCAGCGCTTCCAGATCGCGCTCGTCGATTTTCTTTGCGGCGTTGCCAAACTTGAACATCATCATTCCCCGCAGCCGTCATCACGCCGCGCTCAATCCAGCAGCGGCCTGTTCGGTGATTTGATTTGAAAAGCTGGCCGTTCCGGTGCGGATAGGCACAAATCCAGAGACAGCCCTTCGCCTGGGGCGGTGCGTCCCAAGCTTCAAAAGACTAGCTGAAATCGATTGCAGTGTCTGTCGGTGGTTTCACCGACACGGGTTCGCAAGAAACTGGTCGGCCCATGCGAAAATGCAGGGGCCGACCGATGGTTTATTCATGCGTGGTTCAGAAGCCTTCAGCCGGCCTGACGGATGGTGCGGGCGGCTGCAGGTTGCGGGTAGCCTGCGGCACCGAAGGTTTCGGCAATGGCCTTGTTGGTGTCGAACGTCACCTGCCAGTAGTGGTCGTTATGGCAGAACGGGCGCACGACCAGCTTTGGGCCCGCCTCGGTGAATTCGAGTATCTCGATGGTGGGGGCCGGATCGCTCAAGACGTTGGGGATGGCGGCAATCACCGGCGTCAGTCTGGCGACTGCGTCCATCGGATCGACCGTGGCAGCGAGTTGCGCGCGCAAATCGACTGCGCGGTAGGCATTGGCGGAGAAGTTGGAGATCACCCCACCGGAAACCGCCGCATTGCCAACAATGGTCTTCACATTGGCCAGCGTGTTGATCGTGGTGGCAAACATGCCGATCTCGGTGACGGTGCCGGTGACCCCGCCTGCCTCGATGAAGTCACCGACCTTGATCGGCTTGAACATCAGCAGCATGACGCCGGCGGCAAAGTTGGCCAGCAGGCCCGACCAGGCCGCACCGATGGCAAGGCCCGCAGCGGCAATCAACGCGGCAAACGAGGTCGTCTCGATCCCGAACACGCCCAGCAGCGAAATCACCAGCAGGATGTTCAACCCGATGGAGATCAGCGAGCCGATCCAGCGCTTGAGCGTGTCATCCATGTCTGCCTTCATCAGGCCCTTGCCGACGGTGGCCCGGATCAGCCCGATCACCCAGCGGCCCACCAGCCACAGTACGATGGCAAACAGCGCCTTGCCGCCAAATTCCATGATCTGCGGCACCATATTGGTCATGAACGAGTCCATGATTGTTCCCCCTGAAAGTCCGGCGTCTCCGGTCCCACCCGTTGCGGCCGCCTGTCGGATAGGAAATGCCTTTGCTGTGACAGCGTCAACCTTGGGGCGGTGTTTTGAAACAGTGACTGGTGGGTTAGTGCAGAAGCGCCAAGGCGCAATCTTGAGAGGTGTCATCTCAGGGGTGTTCTTGCATTCATCTTGAAGGCAGGTTGTATGACGCTGGTAGCAAGGGGAAGGCG
>JALOSP010000390.1 GCA_025458365.1 Hyphomonadaceae bacterium | reverse complement strand
GTTCCTGGGTGCCAACATCCTGAAGGTCACGGATGTGACCCGCGGCATCAATTACGGACTGAACAAGGTACGGTTCACCAATATGGTGAAGGTCGGTGCCAAGGTCCGGATGGGCCAGAAGCTGGTCGCGGTCGAACCGAAAGCCGGTGGCGTGCAGATCACCAGCGAAGTGACCATCGAGATCGAAGGCGAGGCACGCCCGGCCTGCATCGCTGAAACCGTCGCGCTGCTGTTCAATTGAGGCAGACGCTATGGGATTGATCGACAACCGGCTGGCTGATCTGGGGATTGTGCTGCCCGAGCCGCCCGCACCAGTCGCCAGCTACGTCCCGTTCGTGGTGGCAGGCGGTCTGGTGCATGTCTCCGGGCAAGTCTCGCGGGCGGAAGATGGTGACCGGCTGGGCAGGTTGGGCGAATCCGTGACACTTGAAGAAGGACAGGCGGCAGCCAGGATCTGCGGCCTGAACCTGCTGGCCCAGGTGAAGGCAGCCTGCGACGGGGATCTCGACCGGGTGGTCCGGGTGGTGAAGCTTGGCGGGTTCGTCAATGTGACGCCGGACTTCGGGCCGATCCCGGCGGTGATCAATGGCTGTTCGGATCTGATGCTGGATGTGTTCGGCGATGCCGGCCGCCATGCGCGCTCGGCGGTCGGCGTGGCAAACCTGCCGCTCGGTTTTGCGGTGGAAGTGGACGGCATTTTCCAGATCGCCTGACCGCCTGTTGCAGCGCCGCAGGGGCGACAGTCAGCCGCCTTTCAGCAGCCGTGTGGGGATGGCCAGAAGGCGGGTGGCCGTCCTCACCTCTGCCAGAAAGGCCAGCAGGGCCGCGATCAGGGCGATCATCGTCGCCACAAACAGCACGACGACCGGGATGGTAAAGTCCAGCCTGGCAATCTCGCCGAGAAACATCGCGCTGATCAGGAGGCACACCAGCAGCATGGCCACGGTGGACAGCGTGATGGCCAGATTGATCAGGCGCACCCTCCGGTCGATCCCGGCCATCTCTGGCCGCCAGCTGTCGCGCTCATCCTGCGAAACGGCCCCATCCATGGCAGCTGCCACCACCCGCCCACGATCCACAACACGAGCCAGCCGACTGGTCAGCACGTTGAGCAGATTGCCGATCCCTGCAATCAGGAAGACAGGGGCAATCGCCAGCTGGACGATCTGGGGAACGTCGATATTGAGGGCGCCGTCCATCAGGCTTCCTTGATTGATAAAGGCTCGAACCTGGACTCCATACCTGTGGCAATGTGCAAGCGCCACTGGTCGCCCGCTGCCATCGCGCGATATGTCAGCTCATGCCTGACACCGAACTGTCCATCAGCCTTGCCCCCTCGATTGCCAGCATCGCGCCAGAGCACTGGGACCGTCTGGCCAACCCTGCAGGCCAGCCGTTTGATCCTTTCCTCAGCCACGCCTTCCTGTTGTCACTGGAAGAAACCGGGTGCGTCGGGCCAGGCACGGGCTGGACGCCACAGCACCTGATCGTGCAGGCAGCGGGAAATGGTGAGGCACCACCCGTGGGCGTCGCTCCGGTTTACCTCAAGAGCCACAGTCAAGGCGAGTATATCTTCGACCATGCCTTTGCTGACGCGTGGCATCGCGCAGGTGGGCAATGGTATCCCAAACTCTTGTGCGCGGTGCCGTTTACCCCTGTGCCGGGCCGCAGGTTGCTGGCAGGCAACCATGCCGGCTCGCCCTTGATCGAACAGGCCATGGCAGCCGCGCTGCAGCAGATCGCCCAGTCCAATGGCCTTGCGACCGCCCAGATCAATTTTCTGCAACCTGACACCCTGGACCGGATCGAAGGCGCCGACTGGCTTGGCCGGCATGATCGGCAGTTTCATTTCTTCAATCCAGGCTATGCTGACTTCGACGGATTCCTGGCCGACCTGTCATCATCGCGCCGCAAGAACCTCCGCAAGGAGCGCGAGAAGGCGCGTGCTCAAGTGGACATTGTCCGGCTGACGGGTGCCGCGCTGACCGAGGAACACTGGGACGTGTTTTTCGCCTGCTATCAGGATACCGGCGCCCGCAAATGGGGCAGGCCCTATCTCAACCGGGCGTTCTTCCGGCTGATCCATGAACGGATGTCCGACCGGGTGGTGCTGATCATGGCGCGCGACAGCCAAGGCTGGTGTGCCGCTGCACTCAACTTCCTCGGTGACGAAGCGCTCTATGGGCGTCATTGGGGCTGCTTGCGGGACTATCCCTTCCTGCACTTCGAGCTGTGCTACTATCAGGCGATCGACGAGGCGCTGGCACGGGGCTTGAAGCGGGTGGAAGCCGGGGCTCAGGGCAGTCACAAACTCGCACGCGGCTATGTGCCGGTTACGACGCTTGCCGCCAACTGGATTGGCGATGTGCGCTTGCGCTCTGCCGTGGCACGCTATGTCCACGAAGAGGCCGACGCCATCCAGGCCCAGAGCGAAGATCTTGAAAAATATGCGCCATTTCGCCGCGCCGTCCACCTGTTGAACGACGACAGAAATCTGTCAGGTTTCGCCAGTGCAGAAGACTAGGTTGTCACAGGTGTTCAGGTCAGAGTTCTGAACAACCGCTTCTTGCGTCACCAAGACAAGAACAACAGTCTGCTTTCGGAGTAACCGCCATGTGTGCCACCCTCAACGCGTTCAATGAC
>JALOSP010000389.1 GCA_025458365.1 Hyphomonadaceae bacterium | reverse complement strand
AAGGTGATGCCTGCGGACAACAAGGTGCTGCTGGAAGACGGTCGGACCCTCGACTATGATTATCTGGTGATCGCCACCGGACCGGACCTCGCTTTCGACGAGATCGAGGGCCTCGGCCCCCACGGTGCCACCAGTTCGGTCTGTCATGTGGACCATGCCTTGAAGGCAGCCGACCAGTTTGAAGCTTTCTGCCGTAACCCTGGCCCGGTGATCATCGGCGCGGTACAGGGCGCCTCCTGCTATGGCCCGGCCTATGAATTCCTGATGATCGTCGAGACCGAGCTGCGGCGGCGCAAGATCCGTGACAAGGTACCGATGACCTTTGTGACGTCCGAACCCTATGTCGGGCACCTGGGTCTTGATGGTGTGGGCGACACCAAGGGCCTGCTGGAAAGCGCGATGCGCGAGCGGCACATCAAATGGATTACCAATGCCAAGGTCAGCCGGGTCGAGCCGGGCATGATGCATGTGGAGGAAGTCCATGACGATGGCAGTCCCAAGGCCAGCCATACCCTGCCCTTCGGCTTCTCGATGATGCTGCCAGCCTTCCGGGGCGTTCCAGCGATCAGGGGCGTAGAGGGCCTCGTTAACCCGCGCGGCTTCGTTCTGGTGGACAAGCACCAGCGCAACCCGACCTTCACCAACGTGTTCGCCATAGGCGTGACTGTGGCCATCGCCCCAACAGCCACCACACCAGTGCCCTGCGGCGTGCCGAAGACTGGCTTCATGATCGAGAGCATGGTGACGGCCACCGCCCACAATATCGGCCACCTGCTGCGCGGCGAGCCTGCGGACAAGGAAGGCACCTGGAATGCGGTATGCCTCGCCGACTTTGGCGACCGTGGCGTGGCGTTTGTGGCTCAGCCACAGATTCCGCCGCGCAATGTGAACTGGTCATCCTCTGGCAAGTGGGTGCATGCCGCCAAGATCGGCTTCGAGAAATACTTCCTCGGCAAGATCCGCAAGGGCGAGAGCGAGCCCTTCTATGAGAAAATGGTGATGGACATGTTGGGCATCCACAAGCTCAAGGCCTAAAGATCAGGGCGGCCCGAATTTACGGGACGGTGCATGCCCGGGTGGCGTCATTCTGGCGGCGTCAGGAGGCTGGCGATGATCGGGCGATAGCTGTCGCTGACGAGATTGGTGATCTGGTCGATACCATTCCTGTCGAACCATCGGATTTCGGAGTGCTCATCATCCCGGATTTCCGGCAGGCCACTCCAGGCGAACAGCGCATAGACCCTCAAACTGACCGGTCCATCCGGCCCGTCTGTCTTGAGGGTTGCGATATAGTCGCCCTGAAGGTCGGTCACGCCGATTTCCTCATGCAGCTCCCGGCACAGCGCCGCCCAGGGCGCCTCCCCCAGTTCGACGTGACCTCCGAAAATGTCCCACATGTGGGCAAAGGACTTGTGCGCGGACCTCCTGCCAAGCAGGACATGTCCATCGCGGACAAGCAGGGCACCAACCGTTGACATCGCTATCCCCGAAGAAGCCTGGAAGCTGATCGGGAGTAGGTGCCGACCTTGTGTCGACCGTCAACTGGCGCCCATGTCGCTGGCAGGCAGCTGTGATGCGAGACCCGCTGTTTGTCAGCAGGCCGCCGCCGCACCCTCGGGCACATCGCAATACAGCTCCTTCAGCAGCGCCAGTAGGCGGCGCACTTCTTCGGAGGCCAGCCGGTAATAGATCGTCTGCCCGGCCCGGCGTGTGGCGACCAGCTTAAGCGCGCGCAGCTTCGACAGATGCTGCGACATCGCCGATTGCGCCAGTGGCACCCGCTCCAGCAGCTGGTGCACCGCAAGCTCACCCTCCAGCAGATTGCACATCACCATCAGCCGGTTGGTATTGGCCATTGCCGTCAGCAGCTCGGCCACATCTTCGGCCCGGTCCTGAAGATCGATCATGCTCACGGTAGGGATCCCGTGCCGGTTCAGGGCGAATCCTGCCGAGCCGCCGAGATATAGGATTTATTCCTACTTTAGCAACTAACGAAAGTGTCTTGTGGCGCGACTGGGCGGTGGTTCTGCCAGGGGATTGGGCTGGCCATCCTATTGCCGCCGCATTTGCCATCACGATAGCGCAACATCGCGAATCGCATCGCGCAGGAGTATTGTCAGCATGCGTTCTCTGACCCGCCGGACCACCCTCTCGGCACTGGCGGCAGCGCCGGTGGCCCTACCGGCCTTTGGGCTGGGAGCCTGTAGCAGCGGTCCTGAAACCAGTGTTCCGGCCGCAGCGCAGCCCACCTCCGCCAATCCGCCTGATGTGGCAGAAGCTGTGGCCCCTCTAGCGCAAGCATTCATGGCGCGCACCCTGGCGCCGGGCCTTGCCATCGGCCTGGCGGGGCCAGCGGGTCGGCGCCTGTATCTCTATGGCGCCCGCGATCCGGCCGCTGGCATGCCCGTGGAAGAGAACACGCTGTTCGAACTGGGCTCGATCAGCAAGACCTATACCGTGGCGCTGGCGGCCATTGCCGTGCAGGACGGCGCCATGCGCTGGGACGACGCGCCAGGGCGTCATGTGCCAGAGGTGCGCGGGGCTGGCACCGACCGCCTCACGGCCCTGCACCTCGCCACCCACTGCACCGGCGGCATGCCGCCTCAGTTTCCGGACGAGATAACCGACTGGCC
The DNA here is from genome assembly GCA_025458365.1 of Hyphomonadaceae bacterium. Lineage (GTDB taxonomy): Bacteria > Pseudomonadota > Alphaproteobacteria > Caulobacterales > Aquidulcibacteraceae > JALOSP01. The sequence continues at coordinate 18 of JALOSP010000389.1, read as the reverse complement.
AAGCACAGCGGCCTGGTT
>JALOSP010000388.1 GCA_025458365.1 Hyphomonadaceae bacterium | reverse complement strand
TTGGAAAGAACATCCCATGGCAGCCGGCGATCGATTTGCAAAACTTCTCGAGATTGCTCGGGAGAATTCCAGCGAACGCCGCCGCGATCTGCTTCGGGAAGTGACCGACCTGTTCTTCGATCAGGGCGACGGATCGTCCATGACAGTGCGGGAACACGAGATGTTTGGCGATCTGCTGACCATCATCGCTGCCGAGCTGGACCAGCAGGTCAGGATGGAACTCGCCCACAAGTTCGACGATGGCAGCGCACCGCGTCGTCTGGCTCGCGCCCTGTCTGAAGACGTGATCGAGGTGGCTGGTCCCGTGCTGCGGACCAGCCGCAATCTGACCGATAGCGACCTGATCGAAATTATCGCGACGAAGGGCCACTCCCACCAGATGGTCGTGGCTCAGCGTCCTGAAGTGTCCGAGCCTGTGTCCGGCGCGCTGGTCCATCATGGCAATGATGAGGTGGTGGAATCCCTGCTTGGCAACAGCGGGGCAAGACTGTCGCCCGAAACCTATCACGAAGTGGCCAGCCGGGCTGAAGCCAATCCGGCCCTGCAAGGACCGCTGCTGTCACGCCAGTCGATCCCACCTGATGTGCTCAACCGGTTGTATCTGGTGGTCAGCGGGCCGATGCGTCAGGAGATCCTGTCGCGCAATGCCAATTTCACCGAAGAACAGGTTGCCGAAGCCATGGCCCGGGCCGAAGCACGGGTTGCCGTCGCCCACGGCGCGTTCCCGGCGGATTTCCAGGAGGCACGCGCGCATGTGGACAGCCTCAAGAAGGCTGGCCGGCTGGTTCCAGCAACCCTTCCCAACATCTGGCGCGAAGGCAAGAAGACGGCCTTCATGGTGGCTGTCGCAGACCTGGTCGATATCGGTTTCCTGACCTTGTCCGGCCTGATCGAGCGGCGTGATGTAGATGCGCTGGCCATGATCTGTCGCGGCAACGGGTTTGACCGTGGTCTGTTCGTCACCATCGCCGTGCTCGTGCTCGGCGAGGAGGGCATGGGGGCTGCTGGCAAACTGGGCGAGATGTACAATTCGGTCCCGATCGACGCGGCCCAGCGGGCCTTGCGGTTCTTCAAGATCCGCGAGCGTGCTGCCGTGGCTGCATAGACGGGCGGAATTGCCCTTCACCCGCCCGCACAGCAGGCCTAAGAGCGGTGCGGGCCGGACCTGTCTCCGGCCATGCCTGATATCGGGGGCCATCCATGAGCAACAAGTCCGACCCCAGCGCGTTTGATGCCTATGCCAAGGCTGAGGAAGACGAGCCTGTCTTCACCCTGCTGGCCCGCGATCCCGTGGCGCCGGCCCTGATCGAGGCGTGGGCCTATCTGCGCTCCGGCCAGATTGGCGCTGCTGAAATCGCCTTCCGTGCGGCGATGGATGCAGCAACCCACATCACACCCCAGACTCCGGGTGAGGCCCAGATCCGGTCTGCCTTCCAGGTCGCCGAGGAATCGCGGGTCTGGTTGCGCGCCAAATTGCTGTCCGGGCGACGGTAGGCAAACGCTCCTCCAGCCCGATGCCAAGCCACTGCAAAGGCGGCTGACGTTTCAACCACGACGGCAAACGCCAGCCATCAGCAAGCCGCACCGCGCTTGAAAGCCGAACATGACCCAGTCCTCCATGACCGCGCCCCGCGACGGCCGTCCAGCAGCTTTGAAGCGGCTGCTGCAACTCGCCATTCCGGTTTCGGCGACCAACATCCTCGCCATGAGCCTGGGCCTGTGTGACACGATTGTGGTCGGGCAGCATGATACTGCCGAACTGGCGCAGCTTGCGCTCGCCTGGGCGCTGAATGGCACGCTGCTCGTTGCCATGCTGGGCTTGCTGGTCGGGGTGCAGGTTCTGGTGGCACGCGCTGTCGGGGCAGGGGACGATCATGCTGTTGGCACCATCTGGCGGCGCGGCATGGTCACCGGATTTTGGGCTGGCGTCGGGCTGGGTGGGCTGTCCTATTTGATGGCCGAGACCCTTCTGGGCTGGATGATCAAGGATCCGGCGCTGATTGCGGGCGCAGCAAGTTGCACCCGCATCCTTGCGCTGTCACTGCCGCTGCTTGCACTGTTCGTGGCGTGCGGCAAAACCTTCGACGCTCTCAACCAGCCGGGGATCCCGATGCTGGTGATGGTTGCGGCCAACCTGCTCAATCTGGGTGTGAACCTCGTTTTGGTGCCGCATTATGGTGCTGACGGCGCGGCCTGGGCCACCGTGATCACCCGCCTGTTCACGGCTTTGGCGATCATTCTGGCGATCCTCAGCCGGGCGCGCCGGGCCCGGTTCGGTTTCCTCGATGCGGCGATTGACACGCGCCCGGCGGCCCAGCGTGCCAGCGAAGGCCGCGAACAGCTGTCGATTGGCGTCTCTGCCATGGGTTCGCGCATCCTTGAAGCCGGTGCGTTCAATGCGATGATCGTGTTTGCCGGACAGGTCGGCACCACCACTGTTGCCACCTTTTCGGTTTTCATGAACCTCCTGTCCGTGTTCTTCATGCCCGCCATGGGCATTGCTGCGGCGACCTCGGTTCTATCGTCCAATGCACGCGGTGGAGACGACCCGCGCGGCGCTGTTGCCATGGTCTGGCTGGGGTTGGCTCTTGCGCTGGCGTATGGGCTGACCATTGGCTTGCTGTGCTGGCTGTTTCCCGACTGGCTTGCGCGCGGC
>JALOSP010000387.1 GCA_025458365.1 Hyphomonadaceae bacterium | reverse complement strand
TTGCTGGCCGCCCATCGTGCCCGCCAGATTTCGGCTGGTGGCGCTTTGCTGGTGGATCGCGACAATGACAAGGACCCGGTGGTCGCCTTGCGCGAGATTGCCGATGATGCCGTGGACCCCACAGACGTTCGCGATGAACTGATCGCCGGTCTGCGCGAAGTCCGTCCGCATGCGGTGCGTGAGGAAGAAGAGGCCGATCTGGCCGCGCTGGAAGCTCCAGTGATCAACACCGAAGAAGAAGTGCTGCGCGCCCTGCAGCAGGAGCAGGAAGCCGTCCGCGAGGACCCGTTCTGAGGCTGGCATGAGCGAGGCGCGAACCGAACTTCCCCCGGCGCGCGCATCCGGCACCGATGGACCGGTGGCACCGGCCCCTTTGGTGCAATCGGACTTTGTTCAGGCTGACATCTTTTCTCCGGCTGTGGCCGAGGGACCAAGCGTACTCTCACGTCGGGTCGGGCGCGGCATGCTGCGCCAGTTCGAACTGCAGGAACTGGTCCAGTCCTATGATCCTGGCGCCAATCTGGACCTGATCGGCAAGGCTTACGTGTTCGCGACGCAGCGCCACGGTGAGCAATTGCGCAAGTCCGGCGATCCGTATTGCGCCCATCCGATCGAAGTCGCCGGCATCCTGACCGAATTGCGGATGGATACCGATACGATCATTACCGCGCTCCTGCATGATACGGTCGAAGACACCGACACCACGCTTGAGGAAATCGCCAGCCTGTTCAACCCGAACATCGCCGAACTGGTCGACGGGGTCACCAAGCTCACCAAGCTGGAAGTCCACTCCGCTCGGACTGCCCAGGGCGAAAACCTGCAGAAATTCATTCTGGCCCTGACCCGCGATGTGCGGGTGCTGCTGGTCAAGCTGGCAGACCGCCTGCACAATATGCGCACCCTGTCGGCCTTGCGCGATGACAAGCGCAAGCGGATTGCGTTGGAAACATCCGAAATCTATGCCCCGCTCGCCCACCGGATCGGGGTGACGCAATTCGCCAACGAATTGGAAGACCTTGCTTTCCGTGAGCTTCACCCCGAGGCCCACCAGCGCATTGCCGAGGATATGGCCCGGCTTGTCGAAGGTCGGGCTGACGTGATCAGCCAGGTGACTGTCGGACTGGAACGGGCCGTGCAAGCCGAAGGGCTGCCTGCACGCGTGGCCTCGCGCGAGAAGCGGCCGCACTCGATCTGGCGCAAGCTGCAGAAGAAGTCGGTCCACTTCGAGGAAATCTCCGACTTGATCGGGTTCCGTGTGGTCGTGCCGCGGCGCGAGGATTGCTATCGCGCCCTGGGCATCATCCACCGGGTGTGGCGCTTCGTGCCGGGCCGGTTCAAGGATTATATCTCAAGCCCGAAAGCCAATGGCTACCGCTCCTTGCACACCACGATCCTTGGCCCCGGCAACCGGCGGGTCGAGGTGCAGATCCGCACCGAGCGGATGGACGAGGTCGCCGAGCGTGGCGTGGCCGCCCATTGGCGCTACAAGAACCAGAGCTATGGCTATTTTCCGGATTTCAAACCCGGCGAGATGGACCCGATGGACCATTTGCGCGCGCTGGTGGAAGGTATCAAGGAGGGCAGCGACCCGCTGGAATTCCTGCGCGATGCCAAGTTGGAACTGTATCAGGATCAGGTGTTCGTGTTCACACCGAACGGCGATCTGCACATGCTGCCGCAAGGCGCCACCGGCATCGACTTTGCCTATGCGGTGCATACTTCGGTGGGCGATACCATGACCGGGGTGCAGATCAACGGCGAGGTGAAGCCCAATCGCACGCCGTTGGAAAACGGCGATGTGGTGACGATCCTGCGCTCAAAGACCCGCAAGCCCCTGCCACACTGGGAAACGCTGGCCCAGACCACACGGGCGCGCGCCGCCATCCGCCGCCTGATCCGCGAGACCCAGCGCGACGCCGAATTGCAAGAAGGCCGCCAGAAGGTGCTGTCGATCCTGCAACGGGCCGAACTGGAACCGACAGAGGAGAATCTGACCCGCGCCTGCCAGACGTTGCAGCTGAAAGATCTCAACGATCTCTATCTGGCCCTTCGCCGCCAGACTGTGACGGGTCAGGACCTCTTGGAAGCCATCGTGCCGGGGATCTCTTCCAAAGTCGTGCTCGACAAGGGCCGCGCCCAGGTCGATGATGCCCATGCCATCGACTTCGTGGTGGGCGAGGGGATCGTGCCGGGCGCCGTGATCCATTTCATGACCTGCTGCACCCCCGTGCCGGGCGACCGGATCGTGGGCATTGCCCGTGACGACCGCGAAATCGAGGTTCATGCCAGCTGGTGCGAGACCTTGGAGGCCCATGAGGACAACACCGCCTGGCTCAATCTGGGTTGGACAGCCCAGGCGCTGGAAAGCAGTTTCACCACCGTGCGCCTGCGGGCCGCGTGCAAGAATGTGAAGGGCGTGTTTGGCGAAGTCGGTCGGGTTGTCGCCAACAGTGATGGCAACATCACCAATGTGCGGGCGGTCAACCGGGGCGAGGATTTCATCGACCTCGACATCGACGTCGAAGTCGCCAGCCTGAAGCACATGTACACGATCCTGGCGGCCTTGCGCTCGCTCAGTGTCGTGGGTGCGGCAGAGCGGATTGCGAAGGTGGATTGAATGGCGGCGCGTCAGCAAAGCCCCGCCCGCATTTTGAAATC
>JALOSP010000386.1 GCA_025458365.1 Hyphomonadaceae bacterium | reverse complement strand
CGGTGGAGAAGGCATAGACGGTCAGCACTTCAAGACCCAGATTGCCGGCGGCTTCGACCGTGCGCCGCAATGCCTCGACCCCGGCATTGTGGCCAAAGCCGCGCGGTTGGCCACGAGCCTTTGCCCAGCGCCCGTTGCCATCCATGATGATCGCCAAATGGCGCACACCACAGCGGGCTGCAAACCCGGCATCCAGCGGCCCCAGACCGGCATCAGGCAGGGCGGTGCCACCGGTGGCGTCATCGGTGCGCTCGGGCAGGGAAGCAGGAAGGACCATCGCGGGACCGGCAATCAGCAGGTCTAGACCTGCATGATTTCCTCTTGCTTGGCCTTCAAGGCCAGATCGACCTTGGCCACGTAGGAATCGGTGATCTTCTGGACCTCTTCCGACAGCTTTTTCAGATCGTCCTCGCTGATCAGCTTGTCCTTTTCAGACTTCTTCAGCTGGTCGAGGCAATCGCGACGCACATTGCGGACGGCAACCTTGGCATCCTCGGCATATTTGCCTGCCAGTTTGGCCAGGTCGCGACGGCGCTCCTCGTTGAGCGGCGGGATCGGGATGCGCAGGGTCTGGCCGTCGGTGATCGGGTTCAGGCCCAGCCCCGCGTTGCGGATCGCTTTTTCCACCGTCACCACCAGCCCGCGATCCCATACCGAAACCGTGAGCATCCGCGATTCGGGAGCAGAGATAGCCCCGACCTGGTTGATCGGCACAGGCGAGCCATAGGCTTCCACCATCACCGGCTCCAGCAGGTTGATGTTGGCCCGGCCGGTGCGCAGACCTTGATAGTCAGCCTTGAGCGCACCGAGTGCGCCTTCCATCCGGCGGTTCATGTCGTCTTTGTCAAAAGCCATCAGGCAGCCCCATCGTGGATTGTCGTGCAAATCCCGGTTCCAGCCAGCACTTCTGCCAGCCGACCGCGTTCGCGAATGTTGAATACAATAATCGGGATTCCGTTATCACGCATCAAGCTGACCGCAGAGGCGTCCATCACCCGCAGGTTTTTCGCCAGCACATCTGTGTAGGTCAGCGTTTCATAGCGGGTTGCGGCCGGGTCCTTTTTCGGGTCGGCGGTGTAGACGCCGTCCACGCTGGTGCCCTTCAACAGGGCGTCGCAGCCCATCTCGGCGGCCCGCAGTGCTGCACCTGAATCGGTGGTGAAGAACGGGCTGCCAACGCCAGCGGCAAAGATCACGATCCGGCCCTTTTCCATGTGGCGGATCGCCCGGCGGCGAATGTAAGGCTCACAGATCGACTGCATCGGGATTGCCGACTGGACCCGTGTGTGCACCCCGATGCTTTCCAGCGCGCCTTGCAAGGCCAGAGCATTCATGATCGTGGCCAACATGCCCATATAGTCGGCAGTGGCCCGCTCCATCCCCATGGCGGCTCCTGCGACACCGCGGAAGATGTTGCCTCCGCCGACGACCAGACACAGCTCGATGCCCGAATCACGGGCGGCCTTCACCTCATTGGCAAAGGCGATGCAGGTGTTCTGATCGATCCCGAACTGGCCGTCGCCCATCAGCGCCTCGCCGGACAGTTTCAGCAGGATGCGGCGTTTTCGGGCGGGCGCATTGCCAGCGCTGGCGGCGGGCTGGTCGGTCATGGGGCAGGTCTCGCTGGACTGGAATGGTGCTTTGGAGTGTGGCGCCTTGTGACAGGGAAAACCGGCCACGCCAAGCGCGCCAGTGTGCGAATTGCACCACGCGGCCACCCGCAGGCCTAGTTCACCGTCATCGGGACGGCCTCCAGCCGGTCAAGCCGTCCCCGTAGCAGCCCGGCCTGTTGCGTCGGTGCCGGTGAGAACACCATCCAGTCATCGCCGGAACGGGTGTAGCGCGGCCAGGCTGCCTCGCCCGGTGCGTCGGGACTGCCGGTCTTGATGAAACGGACAAAGCGCTGCCCGAGCGGTGAGCGGGCGAGCCCGCCCGGCGCGAACAGATCGCCATAATAGGCACCGTGACCGACCCCTGCCCCCACGGCTGGCCCGTCAACATGAAAGCCCCACGCCGCCTGTCCCCGCCCGGCCACCGCCGCCAGCGACTGGCGGGCCGACAGGCCATAGCGCCGGTCACCAAACGCCCGTTCTGCGCCCTGCAGCTCTGACACGGCAAAGTCGGTGGCATAGGCATCGCGGATCGCGCCTTGATCGGCGAACAGGCTCAAGAAGCTGTCTGGCGTGAACCCGGCACCGCCCAGCGTGCCGCCGCCGTCATAGCTGGTGAAGCCGGTGATCATCGCCATCGGGCGCACCGGGCCATCGGCCAGCAGCCGCACCGGCTGGTCGGCCAGGTCAGACCCGCCTGTGAATGGCAGATGGAAATGCGGCACGCGCGCCACCAGCTCGGCCGGTGTTGCCGCAGTTTCCAGCGGGCCATAGCGGATCCGCATCCGCATCTCCGGGCTGGGATTGGCCGCTTTCGGGAAGGGCCAACCGGCATAGGCGGCATCGGCAATCGCGCGTTGGAAAAGCCCACGAGCGCGCGGATCGACCATCATCAATTGCACCGCCATGCCACCGGCACTGTGACCATAGATCGTGACCTGACGGGGATCGCCGCCAAACCCGGCGATATTGTCTCGCACCCAAGCCAGAGCCGCCACCATGTCAGCCTGTCCGAAATTCCGCGGATCAGCCTCGCTCCAGCCCAGCCAGTC
>JALOSP010000385.1 GCA_025458365.1 Hyphomonadaceae bacterium | reverse complement strand
CCTCACGCTGGTGACCGGGTTCCTGGCGCTGGTGTTTGTGTTCCCATGGCTCGGCCATGCCACATGGCGGGCCTATAAGGCCGTGATGGATGACGGGATGCCGGATACCGCCGGGGCCTGAGAAGGCGGTTGCTGGCTCAGGTGCCGCGCGCCCGTGCCCCTGAATCCAGCGCCGCTGGGGTCAGCGGCTCCATCGTGTCCAGATTCCAGGCTGCCGGGTCGAAGGCGCGGCGGCTTTCGGGCACCACCGGATAGCCGCCCACCTCAGCCTCGCTATCGATCACATGTCCGCGTCCTTCGGCAATGTCGGCCAGGATACGCACGTCATGGGCATCGCGGTCCCACGGACGCGCGCCGACTGTTGTCAGCAAGGTCCGCTCCACATCGCGCGCCGGCATCAGCGGCAGTCCTGGCGGCAGATCCAGCGGACGGCCCGACATCCGGAATGCAGCCCGCCCGGACGTATACAGGCCCGTCATCGGCAGCGGCGCGCCATGACGGTCCACCGCGATATTGTCGCGCAGATAAAGCGCCAGATCGCCGTGCCCGCCCAGCATCACCAGCGGCAGGCCCTCGTCGGTATCATTGCCGCCACGCAGCGCATTGCCGATCACGGTCATCCGTCCGGTCTGGAACGGCTGGCTGCCCCATTCATTGGCCATCAGATTGTAGTGAATGGCGCGGTGACCCGGATTGTAGATCAGATTGTTGGTGATCGCCCCGCGCACCCCGCCCTTGAACAGCGGATTGCGCTCGACATTGTGGGCATAGATGTTGCGGTGGATCAGGATATCACTGGCATTATCATGGATCAGGCTGCCCTTGGAATGCTCGCCCTTGGCGTGGGTCGAGTTCGCAAGGCTCTCGGCGATCAGATTGTTGGTGAAGGTGATCCGGTGTGAGGTGCCCGCCCGCCAGTCATCCGGCGTGGCACCGGTGAAGCGCGGCCCCGAGGCCGACAGGTTCTCGTCGGTGCCCCAGGTCAGCGAGCATTGATCCACGATCACATCGCGCGCGCCCACCGTGGCGATGGAGTCGAAATCGCGACCGCTGCGCTTGGGGGCTCCAGCCTCGCCAGGCCTTACCCGGATGTGGCGGACAATCACGTCATGGGTGGTGATGTCGATCCCGCCCCGGATCAAAGTGATGCCGGGTGAGGGCGCGGTCTGACCGGCGATGGTGAGGAACGGCTCTGTGATCCGCAGCGTCTGGCCACCCAGGTCGATCACGCCGCCGACTTCAAACACTACGATGCGCGGCCCCCGGGCCGTCACGGCTGCCTTGAACGAGCCTTCGCCATCACCGGCCAGGGTCGTGACCCGCAAGATGGCGCCACCACGGCCACCGCCCGTCCGGGTCCAGCCCACTTGAACCGGAGCCGCTGCACCAGCCGCTTGGGCCAGCAGTGGAGATGCCGACAGGGCCAGCAGTGCACCGGTGCCCCCACCAATCAACAGGCTTCTGCGGTCCATGGGCGATCTCCTCCGCGCATCTCTTCTCGTTGCGGCCATATTGACACCGGTTACCAAACTGCGCAATCAGGACTCTGCACGGGATGTAGAAGACTGCAATGGCCACTCTTGAGGACGCACTGACAGACACGATCGATAGCAGCGCCGCTGGCGCCGTCGCGCGTGCGTTCCGCACAGCCCGGCTGCAGGCCGTGGCTCTGGGGGATTTTCCCGGCACCATTCCGGCCAGCCTCGCTGAGGCCTATACCATCCAGTCTGCCGCTATCCGGGGCTGGCCTGACACAGTGGGCGGCTGGAAGGTCGGCCGGATCACGGGCGAGGCTGAGGTGCGCCATGGGGTCGACCGCCTGATCGGCCCGGTCTTCGCCCGCCTGATCCAGCACAGCGCAGGTCCGGCCATCACGACCGTCGCGGCCATCCACGGCGGTTTCTGTGCGGTCGAGGCCGAGCTGGTGTTCCGGCTGGGCCGCGATGCGCCCACCAGCGGCGCGACGATCTCCGGCGAGGACGCGCTCGCGTATGCCGATGCCTTGTTCGCGGGCGTGGAGATTGCGGGCAGCCCGCTGCCGACGATCAATGAGCTCGGCCCCACGGTGGTGGTTTCCGACTTTGGCAACAATGCCGGCCTCGTGGTGGGCGGTCAGATCCGCGACTGGCGGGCGCGCCTGGGGCAGCTTGAAGCCGAGACTTGGATCGATGGGGCACTGATCGCCACCGGGATCGATGCCAGTTTCCCCGGCGGGATCGCGGCTTCGCTGGCCTTCGCGATCCAGCAAGCCGCCCGCATGGGCCTGCCACTCAAGGCCGGGACCCTCATCAGCACCGGCGCCATCACCGGCGTTCACGATATCCGCGCCGGGCAGTCCGCCGAGATCCGCTTTGGCACGGGTGGCAGCGACGGGGTTCTGGCTGTGCGCTGTGTCCCCGCCGTTCCGCAGGGGGCAGCAGCATGAACCGCCGCGGTTTCCTTACGACCGGTGCGGCCCTGGGCGGGCTCGCCGCAGCTGGTTGCAGCCAGCCAGTGACCGGACGGATGCTGACCGCATGCGATGTGCACCGCGATGGGTATCCCACCGTGGTGGCGGTGAAGTGGATCGGCGAGGAGCTGGCCAAGCAAAGCGACGGGCGGCTGGCGCTGCGCAGTTATCCGTCGGCCCAGCTTGGCGCTGAAGATGACACGGTGATGCTGGCCCA
>JALOSP010000384.1 GCA_025458365.1 Hyphomonadaceae bacterium | reverse complement strand
CCGGCCCACGGGATCGGCGTCGATCACTACGGCATTGAGCGGCCCGTCGATCCGGGCAATCGGGTGATCGGCCTTGAGCAATGTCGGACGGACGGATTGCACCACAGTCGCGCCATCACGCATCGCCTTGGCCAGAAGCTTGATCCGGAAGCCGAGGAAGGCAGCAGTCTCCAGATCGATCGGCTCGATCCCGGTGATGCCTTCCAGCAGCATCGACCCGAAGTCCGGCTTGCCGGAAAATGCCAGAGCGGCCAGCAAGGACAGCTTGTGGCCGGCATCGGCGCCGGACACATCCAGCGTCGGGTCGGCTTCGGCATAGCCCAGCGCCTGTGCCTCGCCCAGCACATCGGCAAAGGCGCGTCCGGTGTTGGCCATCTCGGTCAGGATATAGTTGCAGGTGCCGTTGAGCACGCCACAGACAGCCTCGATCTGATTGGCGGCCAGGCCTTCGCGCAGGGCTTTCACCACGGGAATGCCACCGGCAATAGCGGCTTCATAACGCAATTCGGCGCCATGAGCGGCGGCCAGCGCCGCCAGCAGCTCGCCATGATCAGCGAGGAGTGCCTTGTTGGCAGTCACCACGGACTTGCCTGCCCGCAAGGCCGCCTCGACAGCATCCTTTGCAGCCCCTTCAGACCCGCCCATCAGTTCGACAAACACATCGGTTTCCGGATCGGCGGCCAGCGCCACCGGATCGTCGAACCAGCGGTAGGCGCTGAGGTCCACGGGTCGTTGCCGGTCCTTTGTTCGCGCACTGACACCGGTGATGGAGACCGCGCGTGACAGCGGGCCGTGGCCCTGCACCATCGCAATCACGCCGCATCCCACTGTACCCAGCCCGGCAATCGCCACCTTCAGCATGAAAACCCAACCCCGCAATCCTGTCTTGAACCTATTCGGCGGCAATGCCCGCCACATCGATGCCGCCATTGGCTGCCGTATCGAAAAACTTGCGCACCGAGCGGGCAGCCTGACGGATGCGTTGCTCGTTTTCCACGAGAGCGAACCGCACATGCTCGTCGCCATACTCGCCAAACCCGGCGCCGGGTGCGACGGCGACGCCTGCATGTTCGACCAGAAGCTTTGAGAAGGCCACAGAGCCCAGATGCCGGAATTGTTCGGGGATATCACTCCAGACAAACATCGAAGCGTCAGGCTTCTGCAAGGCCCAACCCGCCTTGCCGAAGCTGTCGATCAAAGCGTCACGGCGGCTCTTGTAGATCGCGCGCATCTCGACCACGCAATCTTGTGGCCCGTTGAGGGCTGCAGCTGCCGCCACCTGGATCGGCGTATAGGCCCCATAATCCAGATAGGACTTCACCCGTGCCAAAGCCGCAATCACGCCTGCATTGCCAAGCGCGAACCCGACCCGGAACCCCGCCATCGAATAGGTCTTGGACAGGGTATTGACCTCGACAGCCACATCCTTGGCGCCTTCGACCTGCAACACGCTGGGAGGCGGGTTGTCGTCATCGAAGTAGATTTCCGAATAAGCCATGTCTGACAGGATCAGAAGGTCATGCTTCTTCGCCAGCGCGACGGCTTCCTTGTAAAAATCCAGATCGACGCTCTGGGCTGTCGGAGTGCCGGGATAGCACAGGATCATGGCAATCGGCGGCGGTACCGAATGGCGCACTGCCCGGCTGATGCCGGACAGATATTGCTCGGGGCTGTGGGCCTCGATCGAACGGATCACGCCCCCGGCCATGATGAAGCCGAACGCGTGGATCGGATAGGACGGATTGGGCGCGATGACCACGTCACCGGGGGCACAGATCGCCTGGGCGAGGTTTGCAAAGCCTTCCTTGGAGCCCAGCGTGGCGATCACTTCGGTGTCCGGGTTGAGTTTCACCCCGAACCGGCGGTCATAATAGGCTGCCATCGCCCGGCGCAGACCGGGAATCCCGCGCGATGCCGAATAGCGGTTGGAACGTGGCTTGCGGGCGGTTTCCACCAGCTTGTCCACGATATGCTCGGGCACCGGCAGATCAGGGTTGCCCATGCCGAAATCGATGATGTCCACACCGCGTGCACGCATCCTGGCCTTTACCGCGTTCACCTCTTCGAACACGTAGGGCGGCAGGCGTTTGATCTTGTAGAATGACTGGCTCATGAAACCTCGGCTACGACTTCATCCCGCCAGCGGCTGTCGGCCATCCAATCCGGCTGGGGCGCAAATCCGGGGCTGGTTTCCATGCGTGCCCGCACGGGTCCGGCCCAGCTCTCGGGCGGTGCGATCTCAGCTGCCAGCGTGGCCCGGGGGTCGGCATTCAGGCTGCTGCCCGCTGACTGCAGGTCCCGCTCCAGACCAGCCCATTGGGCCCTGCCTGGAAGATTCTCGGGCACTTTTGGAATCGCCCGAAGGTCGGGATAGCCGTTGCCATCCAGGGCCTGGCGGACATCACCGACCGAATTGGCGATCTCGCCCGGTTGCGGAAAGAGAGCAGCAGCATCCTCCGTCATTGTGCCGCACCCCCCGATCATGGCCATGAAAAGGGTTGCGATACAGCTCGCTACAGTCGCTTTCGTGACGTCTGGCCTGACCATTTGCACTGGACCTCCCGGCGGGGTTGTGTGATATCCACTGACATACAAGCAAGTCACGCCGGGGTGTGGCTGGCGGCTGGATGTCGGCTGACGATACCCCGGATTGGCATTGGCAAACAGTCGCCATCGCAGATGCAGGTGGACGACCGGGGGAACCGCCATGGGTGAGCCGATCAACGACGCCGGGGGCCTGACAGCCGGTCAGCCAGATCGCGTGCGTGGGTTGGATGGGCCTCAAGGCGGTGGCGCTGACACTCCCCAAGGCACGGCGGGCCGGAAGTCGGGGGCAAAGGGTGGCACGCGGACCAGGCCGAAGACCAAAGCGGCAGAGCCCGAAGCACACACGGAATCGGGCGAGACCCGGTCGCCGCCCGGTGGGCCCCCACCAGAGCCAAAGCCGAAGCCGTCCGATCCGGCAGATGGCGGCCTTCTGTCGGCGCTCTCAAGCCTGACTGCGGACGGATTGGAGCGGCTCTCGCAGCGTCTGACCGCTGTGACGGTCGAAAGCCAGAAGCTCGGCCTGGGGGCGCTGGCACAGGCAGAGACCGCATCCAGCCGCCCGGTCAGGCCCGACCCCTACGGCCTCACCCCCTACTTCGCCGAAGTGGCCACCCGTCTGGCAGCCGACCCTGAGAAACTGGTCGCTGCCCAGATGTCGTTTGCCAGCGGGCTGTCGCAGATCTGGATGGATGCGATGAAAGGCGTGATGGGCGAGGACGTCCCGCCAGCCCCGAAAGACAAGCGGTTTGCCGACCCGGACTGGTCGGCGATGCCGGTGTTTGACATCATGCGGCGCGTCTATCTGCACACTTCTGGATGGATGAACGGATTGATCGATTCAGTGGACGGCGTGGACGACCTGACCCGACGCAAGGCCCGGTTCTTCACTGAACAACTGTCTGACGCTGTGTCGCCATCGAACTTTCTGATGACCAATCCGGTGGCCCTGCGCGAGATGATCCTGTCTGAAGGCGTGTCGGTTGAACGTGGCATGGCCAATCTGCAGCGCGATCTGGCGCGCGGCCACGGACGTCTGAACGTCACCCAAGTGGATGGTACGCCGTTCAAGGTGGGCGAAACCGTGGCCGTCACGCCGGGCAAGGTGGTCTGGCGTTGCGAGCTGTTCGAGCTTTTGCAATACAATCCGACCACGGACACGGTGCTGGAGGTGCCGCTGCTGATCTTCCCGCCGTGGATCAACAAGTTCTACATCCTCGACCTGCGCGAGGACAATTCAATGATCCGCTGGCTGACCGGCCAGGGCCACACCGTGTTTGTGGTGTCGTGGGTCAACCCCGGGCCCGAACTGGCGACGAAGACCTTCCAGGACTATTCCGTGGACGGCACGCGTGAGGCCATCACGCAAGTGCTGGCTGCAACGGGCACCCGGAAGGTCAATGCGGTCGGCTATTGTATCGGCGGCACGCTGCTGGCCTCGACCATGTGCGCCATGGCCGAACAGGGCGACGAGCGGATCAACACGGTCACCTTCTTCGCCAGCCAGCAGGATTTCATTGAAGCGGGCGACTTGCGGGTGTTCACTGATGATGCGGCCCTGCAGTACATCCGCGACGAAATCGATGCGGCAGGCGGTGTGCTCGATGCGGCCGTGATGGCAGAGACCTTCAACTTCCTGCGGGCCAACGATCTTGTGTGGTCGTTCCACGTCAACAACTATCTGCTCGGCAAGGACCCCAAGCCGTTCGACTTGCTGTTCTGGAACAGCGACCAGACCCGCATGCCGCGCGACTTGCACCTGTATTATCTGGACACATTCTACCGCCAGAACGGGCTGACCGAGGGCAAGGTGCAGATTGACGGGATCACCTGCGACCTGTCGAAGGTGACGGTGCCCGTGTACATGCAATCCTCGCAAGCCGACCATATCGCGCCCTACCGGTCGATCTTCCGGGGTGCACGTCAGTTTGGCGGGCCGGTGCGGATGATCATGGCCGGGTCCGGTCATATCGCAGGGGTCGTGAACCATCCGGACGCCAAGAAGTACCAGCACTGGCTGCCCGCAGCAGCGCCTGAAGACAACGCGCAAATCGCCCTGCCTGCCACGGTCGAGGAATGGGAACGTGGCTTGAGCGAACACAAGGGCAGCTGGTGGCCGGACTGGCACAAGTGGCTGGCCGCACGATCCGGTGGTCAGGTTCCAGCGCGGGTTCCAGGGGATGGCGCCTTGCCGGTGCTGGGCGATGCGCCGGGCGACTATGTGAAGGTGATGAGCTGAGCGATCATGCGCCC
>JALOSP010000383.1 GCA_025458365.1 Hyphomonadaceae bacterium | reverse complement strand
CCGGATCACTTCGACCAGCTTCATCAGCGGTACAGGATTCATGAAGTGCAGGCCGATGAATTGCTCGGGCCGGTCGGTGGAGGCGCCGAGCCGGGTGATGGAGATCGACGAGGTGTTGGACGCGATCATCGCCTCGGGCTTCAGCACCGGGCACAAGTCCTTGAAGATGGCCCGCTTCACTTCGGCATTCTCGCTGGCTGCTTCGATGGCCAGGTCCACCGGAGCGAAATCGCCAACCGCGGTGGTATAGGCAATGCGCGACAGGGCCGGTTCAACCAGCCCGTCAGCAATCAGGCCGCGCGCCGCCTGGCGGTGCATGTTGCGGGCAATCGTGGCCTTGGCCTCGGTCAGCCGGTCTGCCGACAGGTCGTTGAGGATCACATCATATCCGGCAAGCGCCGCCACATGGGCAATGCCATTGCCCATCTGACCCGCACCAATCACCCCGATGATCTTGATATCCGTCATTTTTCAATCCCGTGTGCCGCGCATGCAGCGTGCTGCGGCAGTTTCGCCGGGCAAGGCGTAGCCGCCTGCGGCCCGTGTCGCAAGGCCTGTTGCGGCGCAGCATCGTCGCAGACGGCACAGAGGTTGCCTGATGGACGCGAGTGTCTGCCCTGGCGTTTCATTCTGGCGCGGTTGCCTGCCGCAGCCGGATGTCGTGCGAGGAACGATACGAGATCTGGAGGGACCGCAAATGGCCAGCGAAATCGATCTGCATGTGGGGCGCCGCCTGCGCCGCCGTCGCCGCCTGATGGGCATGACCCAGCAGCAACTGGCCGACATGGTGGGCATCCGCTTCCAGCAGATCCAGAAATACGAGTGCGGCGCCAACCGGATGACCGCGAGCCGCCTGTTCGAGCTGTCCAACGCGCTGTCGATCCCGGTGCAATATTTCTACGACGGCCTGCCGACCAGTGTGCCGGTGCCGCCGCGCGCCTCAGCTGCCAATGATGACGATGATCTGTCGATGGAAGTGCTGCGCCAGAAGGAAACCCGCGAACTGGTGCGCGCCTATTACCAGCTCGGCGAACGCCCCCGCCGCCGCCTGCTCGATCTGGCCAAGGCCCTGCAGGACGACAAGGCCGACGTGGCCTGAGAGGCTTGGCGGCGCCATGGCGTCGTCGTCGGGGCAACGAGGTGCTCGAACGGGCGGTCTTCGGAAACGAAGGCCGCCCTTTTTGGTTTCATCCAGCGCCGCGCCAAGAGAAATGGCAACTTTGGAAATTCCACACATCAAATCCAGTCAGGATTGAACCGGATGGGCAGGCCAAGGCACCTGACACATGAACCCTCGATCACACTGGATGTCTGTGACCCGCCCTGACAGAACCATCGATGCCTTTCTTGTTGCTGCAGCCCAGGCGGGCGAGCGTGACAAGCTGGAGATGCTCGTGCGGCGCTGGAACCGACGCCTGACCGCCCATGCTGCCCGCCTGTTGGGTGAGCGGGAGCTGGCCGCAGATGCAGTCCAGGATGCCTGGGCCGAGATCATGCGTGGATTGCCACACTTGCGCGATCCGCAAGCGTTTCCGGCCTGGGCGATGCGGATCGTGTCCCGGTCCTGTGCCCGCCTGATCCGCAAGAACCAGAAGCGCCGCCACCTGGCGCAGTCATTCGCCGATCAGCCTGTGTGGGCCGCAGAGACGCCAGAGGACACCAGCATCGCGCTGGCCGACCGGGAGCGCATCCGGAAGGCGCTGAAAGCCCTGCCACCGGATCAGCGCGCTGCCGTGGCGCTGTTTCACTTCGAACAGATGAGCGTGGCAGAAGTTGCTGTCGCTCTCGATACGCCCGTCGGGACCATCAAGACGCGCTTGATGCACGCCCGCCGCAAGTTGAAAGCCCAACTGACTGGAGAGACCCATGTCCCATGAGACTGACATCGACGCTGCGATCATTGCCGAAGAGAAGGCGTTGCTTGCGGCCATTGGCGAAGAGCCCGGCTTCATCCGTCAGGCGACAGGCCTGTTTGCCGGCCCGGCGGGCTGGGTTGGCGTTGTCCTGATGGTCTCCCAGACCGGTTTGTTTGTGGCTGGCGCCTGGGCGGGTTGGCACTTCTTCCAGGCCGCCGACACGCTTGAAGCCTTGCAATGGGGCTTGCCTGCTGCGGTTGCACTCTTGATGGCTTTGATGATCAAGCTCTCGCTTGTGCCTCAGATGCAAGCCAATCGCGTGATCCGCGAGATCCGCCGCCTTGAAGTCATATTGGCACGCGCTGGCGACATGGAGTGATCGCGGCACCGACGGAGCATCCTGTCGGTCCCCGCGACGCATTGCGCGTCAGCTCCGCCACCTCAGGGTGGTCGGGGCAATCGGGTTCTCGAACGAGCGGTTTTCGGAAACCGACGCAGCCCATTCGCGTTTCAGCTTCAGATACCACTTGGCCTGCACGTCGATATCATCGATCCAGAGCATGCTCTTGGTGAACTTCAGGCCCTGGTTCTGCAGATCGACCATCCGGCCATCCTGATCGAGAAACTCTTTCGCCGCCGGGATCAGGATCGGCGTCATCAGGTCCAGCACGGGTGCGCCCGACCAGTAGCTGACCTGTGTGATCAATGTGCTGTTCGCATCCTGTGGCGTCAGGCAGGTCAGGGTGAAGAATTGCACCTTGCCATTCTCGACCACTTCCCAGCGATAGCCCGGCAGGAGGAACACGATCTCTGTCGTGACCGCGCCGCCAAACA
>JALOSP010000382.1 GCA_025458365.1 Hyphomonadaceae bacterium | reverse complement strand
CGGCCAGTGAATCGTGAACGGCCTTGGTTATCGACACGCCTTCAAGCCGCGCAAGTTCGCTGGCCAGCTCCCACGTTTCGTGATCCTTGATATTGAGGGATTTGCCCATGGCACGATGCTCCAGAACGACTATTCTACCATGATGGTGGAAATCCGACAATCAGGCCGGCCCGAGGCCACTTGCCGCCAGCCAGGCCATGTTCGGCCCCGGTGTCAGCTCCAGCAAAGCCACGACCAGCAGGAATTCGAGCCACTGAACTGGCATCTGACGCACACTTTCCCTGACTTGCACGGGACTGGCAGCAATCAGGCGTCACCGCATCGCGCAAGTCAACGAAGCACAGCGCGCGCGCTGGCAAGCTCTGCGGCCAACACCACTTCGCGATCCGGCACAGCCCACGGATTGATCACCTCGACCAGCTTGAATTCCTCGGCCTCCACCAGCATGTCCGGCGCCCAATCGCCGGTCTCCCGGAAAAAGCGCTCGTGCACCGCCAGCCAATAGGCCAGGCTGCCATCGCCTTCGCCCTCGCGCGCGGCAAAGGCTTCGGTGATCTCGCTGATTGGCATCACCGTTACGGTCTCGGTCTCCATCACGCACACCGGCTGGCGTCGGCCATCGACCACCAGCCACTGGCGCCCCGGCTCGCTCTCAAGTGTCCCGGTGAAGGCCCCTGCGGTCGCACGCTTCTTGCCGATGGCGACCAGCCAGGCGAGCTGGCTCTGGGTCTCATGACCATTGCCAAACACGCAAACGTCCAGGTCCTGCCACCACATGTCCGGCAGGCGGCAGACAGCAGCGATCTTGTTGCCAACCGGATCGCGCACATAGGTGCCGTAGTAGTTTTCCCCATAATGCGGGCGCAGGCCGGGCGGGCCTTCACACGTGCCGCCCTTGGCCAGCGCAGCCTTGTGAAAGTCCCGCACGGCCGCCCGGGTCGGTGCGATGAAGGCAATCGTGCCGCCATTGGCAAAGCTCGCCTTGCCGCCGTCCTGCGGTTCACACAGCCAGAAGCCCGGATCGACCCCGCCGAGCGGCTGCTGGTCTGGAGCCTGCCAGCACAACCAGCCATCCTGTGCATCATCGCGATACGTGCGGATGAGACCGAGCGGCTCCAGCACCGCATCGTAGAAGGCGCCCCCGGCCTCAAGGTTGTCCGTGCCGAGGGTGAGATGGTGGATCATGGGCCGTTCACTCTCCCGCTGGATCTCCTGGGCCCATGACAAAGGCATTCAGCTTGTTGCCATCAAGGTCGCGGAAATAGGCCGCGTAGAAACTGTCACTCCGGGGACCGGGCGGCCCTTCGCACCTGCCGCCATGGGCCAAAGCGACAGCATGGATCCGATCAACCATTGCACGATCCGCCGCTTCAAGGGCCACCATCACGCCATTGCCGACAGTCGCGACATTGCCGTCATGCGGCCTCATCAGTGCCACTCCGGGCGCGCCGCCCGCCACACCCCACGCGATGGCGCCCGGCCATTCAAACATGCGGCCAACGCCCATTGCCGCGGCAATCGCATCGTAGAATGGCGCACTCTTCTCAAGATCATTCGTGCCAAGCGTAACGTAACCGATCATTCCCACCTCCCGCCAACTGGAGATCAGAACATATCACGAACACGCGACCTGTAAAGCGAAATCAGCTCAACCCGGTCGCCAGGCTCGGCTGGACCATCGGCTCAAACCCGTAATGCTCCAGCCAGCGCACGTCGGCGGCGAACATATCGCGCAGGTCGGGGATGCCGTATTTCAGCATGGCGAGGCGATCGATCCCCATGCCGAAGGCAAAGCCCTGATACTCGTCGGGGTCGAGGCCGCAGGCGCGCAGGACATTGGGATGCACCATGCCGGAACCTAGGATTTCCAGCCAGTCATCACCGGTGCCGATCTTCAGCGCACCGCCTGACCGGTCACAGCCGATGTCCATTTCCGCCGATGGTTCGGTGAACGGGAAGTGGTGCGGCCGGAACCGGACCTTGACCTCATCGACCTCGAAGAAGGCCTTCATGAAGGCCATCAGCGTGCCTTTCAGATGGCCCATGTGGATGCCCCTGTCGATCACCAGACCCTCGATCTGGTGGAACATCGGGGTGTGGGTCTGATCGGAATCGCAGCGATAGGTCCGGCCTGGCGCCACGATGCGGATCGGTGGAGTCTGGGTCATCATGGTGCGCACCTGCACCGGGCTGGTATGGGTGCGCAGCAGCATGCGCGAACCATCGTCCTTCGGCTCAAAGAAGAAGGTGTCATGCATGTCGCGCGCCGGGTGCTTGGGCGGGAAGTTCAGCGCCGTGAAATTGTGGAAGTCATCTTCCACATCCGGCCCTTCGGCCACGGCAAACCCCATGCTGGCAAAGATCGCGATCGCCTCTTCAAACACCTGCATCACCGGATGGATCGTGCCCCGCGCCTTGCCCACGCCAGGCAGCGTCACGTCCATCCGCTCGTTGGCCAGACGGGCTTCCAGGGCCGCATCGGCCAGCACAGCCCTGCGCGCGCTCAAGGCCTCACCCAGCCGGTCACGCAATCCATTGACCAGCGGGCCGAAGCTTTGCCGCTCCTCCGGTGACAGCCCGCCCATGCCCTTCAGCAGTGCAGACACACTGCCCTTCTTGCCTAGTGCGGCCACTCGCACCTCCTCCAGCGCGGCCTCGGTGGAGGCTGCGGCCACGGCGGCCATCAATTCGGTTTCAAG
>JALOSP010000381.1 GCA_025458365.1 Hyphomonadaceae bacterium | reverse complement strand
TGGCGCTGCTTCAGCGACTTCAGTGAACTTTTGACTTTCATGATACGAGATCCCGGGAGGACGAAATTGCGTCAGACAAGGGCGCGCTGCTACCGGTCGGGCTGCCGTAAGTCAATGCCGTGCCCGCAGTCAGGGTGGTTTCGCCGCGCCATAGAGTCTGGCTGCGCCTCAGGCTCTCTCGATGGTGGCAGCGAGTTTTTCCAGGCGCTCGGAGGCTTGGTCAAAGAGATCGGCGGCCCTTGCCGTTTCGGCGAATGCCCGCGCGACACGGCGGCCTGCCTCGCGGTTGACAGCCTCCGCATCCGCTTTCGCGGTCTGGTTCTGTGCCTCGTGCAATTCGTCTGCGATCATCAAGGCTGCCATCAGGAACAGACGGCTTTCGCCAACCTCTCCCACTTGTGCCGCCAGCTGCGCAACCTTCGAGCCAAAGTGGCCTGCAAGTCGGCGGATGTGGCCTTCCTGCCCGTCTTCACACCCGATGGCATAGCGGCGGCCATGAATCTCGAGCTCGACCTTGCCCATCCTTGCCCCCCCGGCTCCCGTTCAAACTGTGTCGAACGCCAGCGACTGGTAGGGATGTGTCACGCTTTGCCAGAAAATCAAAGCCCGGCCCCGGAACACCCGGAATCAGGACAGATCACGGCCCGCCAACATAGGCCCTGATCTCCGCCACAGCGGCGTGAATCGCAGACTGGGCCTCTGCCAGTGCTTCTGCCAGATCGCGCTCACGCTGGCGCGAAGCAGCCAGTGCTTCGCGCAGTGCCAGAACCTCGTCCCGGGAAGCACCGTCATCGACTGTGACCGGGGCAACGGAAGCGGCACCTTCGGCAAAGCCCTCGGCATAGCCTTCGCGGCGGCCTTCGCTGTGGCCATCTTCCCAACCTGTGCGCCGGGCGAGTTCGGCGACCTGATGGACGGCATGGGATACACCGCCTTCAAGCCGCGTGAGGGCGGCCGCAAACCGCGCCTCGGCCGATTGGAGCCGCGCGCTGGACGCTTGGCCGTCCGAAGGCTCGGAAGCTGACAATCCGGCGTGAACTGCGCTTGATGATGCGGTCATTGTACTGTCACTCATTGCCCGTCTCTGCCATGCGTTTGTTGGCAGCGAAAGAGCAAAAAAGCGGATCGCTGAACGCCGAGCACCCAATCATGTGATTGGTGCGGCTCCCCGCTGGGCCGCGACCCGTGCAAAGTCGGACAATGCCCGTTCCTTGACTATCCTGATCGCCCGGGCGGCTGATTGCGGGCAGTATCGAAAGGTCGGGTTCAGGGATTGGCGCTCGTCAAAGGAATGCGTCTGACCGTCAAACAGATGAAGGTCGATGTCGGCCCCGCTGTCCCGCGCCCGGCGCAGCGCATGTCTGGGCAGGCGGGTGCCAGCCACCGAGTCACGTTCGGCAAGAAGCATCAGCCCGTTGCAAGGGCGGGTCCAGCCGCGCAAGCCGGTATGGGAACCAGGACCACACCAGGGATAGATCAGGCTGACGTGCGCCAATCCGTCCAGCGCGTGGTCCGGCAGGTCTGTCAGCCCGGCGTGACGGGCAACTTCCGGGCCGAGCGCCAGTGCGTCCATGATGGTCCAGCCACCATGCGACCATCCCACCGCGCCCAGACGCTCCCGGTCCACCCAGTCTTGGGATTTGGCCCACGCGAGCACAGCCAGCAGATCGCCTGCCCTTTCGCGGCCCCACAGCAAGGTGCCAGTACAAACCCGCGCAACGGCCTGCGCACGCCCAATCGCCCGCGGCTGATAGGAATCGATGATGACGCAGGCGATCCCTGCCTCGACCAAAGCCCGCGCATAGTCGTTTTGGGGACCGTTCGGTGAACCGCAGCCATGCAGCATCACGACGAGCGGAAACATGCCCGGTCGGTCAGGGCGCAGCACTTGGGCATGGGGCAACAAGCGCTCAGCCCTGTCCAGGCAGGTGTCTTTGGGAAAAGCCTTCATGTGAGCATTTGCTCACATCTGCAATCCTGATTCAAGCGTCAACGCACAATGCCGCCCGGGGAGGGGCGGCATTGCAGTCTGTCACTGTGGACGGTCGTGGGTCAGCCAGCGACGATCTGGGCAACCGAGGCAAGCAGGGCGGCATAGATTGGCAGCATGATTGCCGACGACAGGGCGAGCGAGGAGGCCCGCAGGGTTTGACGCTTTGTCATTGTTGTTCTCCGTTCTTGTTGTTGGAGACGATATACTGAACCCGGATCAAAAAGTCAATGAATAATATGCATATTGTTCAGCGCTCATTTTGCCATAGCCGATACCCGTATTCGCATAGAAGATGGTTCTTTCTCCCAGTTTTTGCATGGAGAGACCGGCGCGACAGACAGAGTAAGGACCTGACCTTGGAAGGCCGAAAATGCAGACGGCACTGAAAAGCCGCCGGACGCTGGGGTCCGGCGGCTGAACGTGTGAGCGGTGCCAGCGACGGCAGAGAGATCAGAAGTTCTTGGTCAGGTTCAAGAAGATCTCACGCCCGCGGTAATCATAACCGGAATACAGCGGCGCGTTGCCAACCAGGTTGAGCAGACCTGTGGAGATCCGTGGCGGCTCCTCATCGGCGATGTTGCGCATCCCCAAGGTGGCACCCCAATCGTCACCCAGGTAACGAACCGAGGCATTGTGCAGGATGTAATCCGGCACATCGAGCTGGAACTCGGTCGTGGCCGGGTTCAGGTTGTTTGCGGTGTAAGACTCGG
>JALOSP010000380.1 GCA_025458365.1 Hyphomonadaceae bacterium | reverse complement strand
GGCGAACAGCAGCCAGAGCCCGACAAGCGCTTGAAACGACCGCCTGTTTCCATAAGGGTGCAGCGCGGGTGTGGTTCATGGAACCTCAGGTGCACCCCAACAGGTTTCAAGACCAGAACAACAGGAACCGTTTCCCATGTCGGCTGACAAAAAACAAAATCTGCAAGACGCCTTCCTCAATGCTGTCCGCAAAAGCCGGACCCCGCTGACAATCTTCCTCGTCAATGGGGTCAAGCTTCAGGGCGTTGTGACGTGGTTCGACAATTTCTGTGTCTTGCTGCGCCGTGACGGACAGGCCCAGCTGGTGTACAAGCATGCGATCTCCACGGTGATGCCCGCGGGGCCTGTGCAATTGTTCGAGGGCGGCGAAGACGCCGAATAGGCCTGCGAACGCCGTTGAGAGTATCCCTGTTTGATTGACCATCAAGATCCGGTCCTGCGGGCCTATGTCATCCATCCGGTTGTTCCCGGCCGTCGCCTGTCGATTGCACCGGAAGAGCGCCTGGTCGAGGCCTGCGGGCTGGCTGAGGCTCTGGATCTCGAGGTTGTCGATGGCGTCATCGAGCCCGTGCGCAGCCTGAAGCCCGGTGCCTATTTCGGTTCGGGCAAGGTCGAAGCACTCGCCATGCTGATCGGGGAATTGGATGTCGATGTGGCGATCATCGACGACGCGATCAGCCCTGTGCAGCAACGCAATCTGGAAAAGGCGCTCAACGTCAAGGTCGTGGACCGGACGGGACTGATCCTCGAAATCTTTGCCCGCCGCGCCCGCACCCGCGAGGGCCGCTTGCAGGTCGAACTGGCGCGCCAGACCTATGAGAAATCCCGCCTCGTGCGGACCTGGACCCACCTGGAGCGCCAGCGTGGCGGTACCGGCAAGACGGGCGGTCCGGGCGAACGCCAGATCGAGCTTGACCGGCGCATGTTGTCCGACCGGATCGTCAAACTGAAGAAAGAGCTGGAAGACGTGCGCCGCACCCGTGGCCTGCAGCGCGCAGGGCGCAAGAAGGTGCCCTATCCGGTGGTGGCACTGGTGGGTTACACCAATGCGGGCAAGTCCACATTGTTCAACCAGGTGACGCAGGCAGGCGTGCTGGCCAAGGATATGGTGTTTGCCACGCTTGATACGACACTGCGCGCGGTTCGCCTGCCCGGCGGGCGCGAGGTGCTGTTGTCTGACACTGTGGGCTTCATCTCCGATCTGCCGCCAGAGCTGGTCGCTGCTTTCCGCGCCACGCTGGAAGAAGTGGTCGATGCTGACGTCGTCATCCATGTCCGAGACATCGCCAGCGAAGCCACAGCCAGCCAGCGCAAGGACGTGATCGAAATTCTCGACCGGTTGTTTGCGGAGGCCGGAAAATCCCCGCCGGTCATCGAAGCCTGGAACAAGGCCGACCTGCTGGACCCGGACACGGCGGCCCAATTGCTGGCACGCACCGCGGTCAGCGTGCGCGAAACCGGGCAGGCGACTGCACTTGTTTCAGCCGTGACAGGTGAGGGTGTGCCAGCCTTGCTGGGTCTGGCTGAAGCAGAGCTGGCAAGGCGCGTGGCCAAGCGTGTGGTGCGGATCGGTGCGGCGGATGGGGCAGCGCGTGCGTTCCTGCACCGGGCCGGGGCTGTGCTGGATGAGACGTCTGACGACGATGGCACCATCATCCTGACGGTACGGCTTTCCGGGTCGGACCTGTCGAAGTTTGAAGCCCGTCACCCGGGCCTGTTCATGGCCGATGGTTCAGGCGCGCTCAGCCCTCTTGGCAGCCAGCCAGAGCCGTTCCATCTCGTCGAGATTTGAAGCCTCTGGCGTCAGGCCATTGGCGGCGAGCGCCTGCTCGATCCAGCGGAACCGGCGCTCGAACTTGGCATTGCCGCGCCGCAAGGCGGCTTCTGGATCAACGCCTGCCTTGCGGGCCAGATTGGCCACCACGAACAGCATGTCGCCGATTTCATCCTCGATGGCGTCCCGGTTTCCCGAGGCGATGGCTTCGCGGACTTCGCCGGTTTCCTCATCGAGCTTGACGAGCACCTGATCGGGGCTCTCCCAATCGAAACCCACCCGGGCGGCCCGCTTTGTCAGTTTTTCGGCCCGCATCAAGGCGGGCAGAGCCAGTGGCACATCGGCCAGCAGACTGGGATCGGATTTCAGCTTTTCAGCCCGCTCTTGCGCCTTCAGCTCCTCCCAGTTCTCGGTCTGGGCCCCTGCCGTGCGTGGGCCTGCCGCCCCGAACACATGGGGATGGCGGCGCACCATCTTGTCCACCAATCCAGCGGCGACATCATGCAGATCAAACAGCCCGGCCTCTTGTGCCATCCGGGCGTGGAACAGCACCTGAAACAAGAGGTCGCCGAGTTCGGATTTCAGGCCGTCCATGTCGCCGGTGGCGATCATGTCGGCGACTTCATAGGCTTCCTCGATCGTGTAGGGCGCGATGGTCGCGAAATTCTGATCAAGGTCCCAAGGGCAGCCAGTGTCGGGCGTGCGCAGGGCGGCCATCAAGGCGATTGCCCCTTCAAGATCGCGGGTTGGAGATGACGTCATTGCGCCGGTTTGGCCTCAGTCCCCGTTTCAGACAAGGCATCGAGCCGGGCTTGTGCAGTCAGACCGCGCGCCTCCAGTTCAGCCTCTTTTTCCATCCGCTTGACGTAGCGGCGTTTGGCATTACCGATGGTTCGTAATTCCTGAAATGCCTCCAGCCGCCTGATTTCTCGGAG
>JALOSP010000379.1 GCA_025458365.1 Hyphomonadaceae bacterium | reverse complement strand
CCAGACCAGACGACACGCGTTGTCTATATGCCCAAGGCCAGCGCCGCGGCCCATGCCGACCAGATGATCGCAGACGGCTGGAACCCCTCCACCCCGGTGGCCTTTGTGGTGGGCGCCAGCAGGCCAGACCAGAGGATTGTGGCGGGCAGGCTGAGTGATGCTGGCCTGCTGGCCGAAGCCTGCGGGCCGGAACCGGCCCTGATGCTGGTGGGTGCGCTGGCTGCGGATGTGGCTGCAGAGCTGGTGCAGGCGGTGGCGTGATCACATGTCGCCATCGCGCGACACAGGTCCATATGTCACCACATCATGCAACAGACCCTGAACCTCGAACCTGGCGCCCATGCGGTGATCATTGGCGCAACTGGCGGCATCGGCGCGGCCTTTGTGGCGGCGTTGGACCGTGACCACGCGATTGGCACAATCAGCGCCTTGTCGCGCTCTGGCACCATCCCTGCTGGCGTGTCTGCCAAGGTCCGCGCCGGGGTTGTCGACATCACCGATCCCGCCAGCATCAGCGCAGCGGCAAGTGCCCTGCCCGCCCCGCCCCGTCTGGTGATCGTCGCCACCGGCGTGTTGAAGTCTGATACCCTGGGCCTGTCGCCGGAAAAGAAGCTGGCTGATCTGGACTCCGCTGCGCTGGCCACCGCTTTTGCGATCAATGCCATCGGGCCTGCCATGGTGGCGCGCGCCTTCCTGCCGCTGATGCCACGGGCTGGGCGCAGCCTGTTTGCTGTGTTGTCAGCCCGCGTCGGCTCGATCAGCGACAACCGTGCGGGCGGCTGGCACGGCTATCGCGCCTCGAAGGCCGCGCTCAACCAGTTGATCCGCACCATGGCCATCGAACACGCCCGCCGGGCGCCCGAGGCGGTGCTGGCCGCGCTGCACCCCGGCACGGTGGACACCACCCTGTCGGCACCATTTCAGGCAGGCGTTCCCGCCGAACGGCTGTTCACGCCAGAGCGGTCTGCAACGGCCCTGCTGGAGGTGCTGTCACAACTGACGCCAGCCCAGAGCGGGCGCCTGTTTGACTGGAAGGGCGATGAGGTCGCACCCTGATCTCGGGCCGAACCGATCAGCTGAACCGGGCGCCCACCGGAACATGGTCTGACGCCTTTTCATTGCCGCGCACCGCCCGCCAGATTTTGACCTCGGCCAGCCGGTCGGCGGCCTGTGGCGAACAGGCCAGATGGTCGATCCGGATGCCATGATCCTTCGGCCAGGCCCCTGCCTGATAGTCCCAGAACGTGTAGGTATGGCCTGCCCCGTCCATCGCCATGAAGGCATCGGTGAGACCGAGGTTCAGCAACCGCCGCCAGGACGCGCGGGATTCCGGGCGGAACAGCGCATCACCCGACCAGACCGCCGGGTCCCAGCAATCCTCCTCACGCGGGATGATGTTCCAGTCCCCGGCCAGCACCAGCGGCTCTTCCAGCGCGAGAAGCCCCTGCACATGGGCCTGCAACCGCTCCATCCAGGCCAGTTTGTAAGTGAACTTCTCGGTGCCCACCGGATTGCCATTCGGACAATAAAGGCTGGCGACCCGGATCGCACTGCCATCAGGACGGGATACGACGGCTTCAAGGTAGCGCGCCTGTTCGTCGCCCTCACCGTCTGGCAGGCCACGGCGGACCTCCTCGATGGGCAGTTTCGACAGGATGGCCACGCCATTGTAGCTCTTCTGGCCGTGGACCAGACAATTGTAACCCAATGCCTCGATCTCCTCGTGCGGGAATTTGTGATCCTCGCACTTCAGCTCCTGCAGGCACACGACATCCGGCGACGCCTCATTGAGCCAGGCCAGCACATTGGCCAGCCGGGCATTGACGGAGTTCACGTTCCAGCAGGCAACCCACATGGATCAGAACCCCCGGAATGAGGTGAAGTCATCGACTTCGGCCCGCTTCGAACGAAGCGAGTTGATCGCCGCCTCCCGGTCAGGGTGGCCGATGGCCATGCCGCAATAGATCACCTCGGTGTCGGGCAGTCCGAAATGGCCATGCAAGGTCTTGCGCACCATGGCCCAGGCCTCCTGCATGCATGTGCCCAACCCGCGCTCATGGGCAGCCAGACAGATGGTCTGCATGAACATGCCCAGATGCGCCCACTGGCCATGGCCCATGCGCCGGTCGATCACGAAGAACAAAGCCGCAGGCGCGCCAAAGAACTGGTAATTGCGCGCCATCTGGCCGAGCCTGGCCAGCTTGTCCTCACGCGGGATCCCGAGCAGGGCATACATGTCTTCACCCACACCAAACCGGTAGGACCGGTGCGGCTCCCACAGATTGTCGGGATAGATCGGATACTCGTCGGCTTCGCCGCGCGGATTGGCGCCCAGTGTAGCCTGGGCCAGCGCGGTGAGGCTGCCGATCTCCTCACCGCCCACGGCAATCACTTTCCAAGGCTGGGCATTGCCGCCGGACGGGCTCCACCGGGCAATGTCGAGGATGGCGCGGATTTCGGCCTCGCTCACCGGTTCGGCGGTAAAGGCGCGTGTGGAGATGCGCGTCGTGATGGCGTCGGCGACCGGGCTGGTCATGGGCTGGCGGTTCCTGAGCTGGTTTTCGTTTGAGCCATGCTTAGGGGAGGGACCGGGTTTGAGAAAGGTCTCGATGCGGGTGATTGCATGGAGATGCTCTGATGGAGCGCAGGCACCTGCAACATCGGGGCCTTCGACCTCGCGGCTGAGACAGCCGCGCTCCTGCGGAGGCGG
>JALOSP010000378.1 GCA_025458365.1 Hyphomonadaceae bacterium | reverse complement strand
CGCAACAACCATCCCCACACACCAGGCAAGCGGCAGGACGTGCTCGGTATCAAACCACAGCAGGACAGCCGCAACGGTGCACAGCGTGCCCAGGAAAGCGGCCTCCCGCCTCCCGTGCGCAGCCACCCGCCGCAGATCATCCAGACTGATGGGATCGAGCTTCATGACACCCCTTCTGGCGTCACTTAGCCACAGGGTGCGTTAAGGGTGGCTGTAGATTTGGTTGCCAAGTTCTTGATGCTCTGCATTTCGTGCAGTTCTCAAGTCTGGCCTGCGGTCCTATGTCTGGCACATGTCAGCAGATCTCTATTCGGGCCGTGTTCTGGAACTTGCGGCGCAGGCCGTTGCGGTTGGCAAGCCGGCCGCGCTGCCGGGCCACGCCCTGCGGGTGTCCCGCCTATGCGGGTCGGAGGTGGAGGTCGGGCTGACGGTTGCAGACGGTGTGATCAGCGATTTTGCCATCGACCCGCGCGCCTGCGCTCTGGGCCAGGCCAGTGCTGCCGTGCTGGCCGGACACGCCATCGGCGCCACGCCAGCCGAAATCCGCGCGGCCCGCGACGGACTGGCAGCGATGCTGCGCCAAGGCGCCCAGCCGCCCGGCGGTCGGTTCTGGGAACTGCGCTATCTGGAGCCCGTCAGGGATTATCCGCCACGCCACGCCTCGACCCTGCTGGCCTTCGATGCGGCCGTGGCGGCACTGGAGCGGGCCGGGGCCTGAAGCGGCCCGGCCCGCTCGGGGCCCATCACTGGGCGGCTTGCGCCTGCTCGCTTGGCAGGATCCGCACGATCCGGGCCTTGGACGGATCGAGATACTGGCGGGCCAGGGCCTTCACCTGCTCAAGCGTCACTTGCTCATAGTGCTGCTGGCCATTGCGGATGATGTCCAGACGGACCGGGTTGAAGCTCGAACCCGACAGCCAGGAGATCCACCACGGATTATTCGCCCGGGTCTCGATGATATCCGCCAGCAGCGGCGTACGGGCCCGGCGGAACAGGTCCTCGTCGATATTGCCAGCCGCCAGGTCAGCAGCGATGGCTTCCACTCGCGCGATCATCGGATCAACATCATCGGGCTTGAGCTCCATCACCGCACCCAGATAGCCATAGCCAGGGTTCACGGTGGATGGTGACCAGACCGTGCCAGGCGAATAGGTCGAGCCAACTTCCTCGCGGATCACTTCAGTGAGCTTCAGCTGGAGGATCTGTTCCACCAACCGGATCGCCCGCACTTCGGCGCCATCGCCATAGTCACGCATCGGCCAGTAGATCATGCCCAGCGCCTGATCGGCCCGCCCGTCATGGGTCAGGGTCGTGGTACCCCGTCCAGGCGTGAAGACCACGCGTTCGGTTTCGGGGTGGCGCGCAGGCGCCTCGGCCCGGGTGGGCAGAGCCCCGAAGGTGCGGGCCACCACATCGGTGGCAGTCTCCACCGTGGTATCGCCCACGATCACCACCTCGATGGCGCCGCTGCGCAGGGCTGCATCCACCGGAGCCCGTGCTTCTTCCAGGGTCTGGGCCGAGAATTGCTCAGGCGTCGGGAAGGCTGCCCGCGGGTTGTTGCTGCCCAGGACAAGACCGGCCTCGAGGCCCCAGACCGAACCCGGCGTGGAGCGGATTTGCCGGTACAGTGCATCCTTGAACGAGCGCAGCCGCTCGAACCCTTCCGGCCGCCAGGCAGCGTCCGTCGTGAAGGCAGCAAACACCTGCATCTGCAGCAGCAGGTCCTGCGGCGTGGTGGAAGCACCAAAGCCGAAATCATCGTCGCCGACATTGAAGCCAGTGCTGATGGTCCGACCAGCCAGCGTGCGCTCCAGCTCGTCAGCGTCAAACCGGCCCAGCCCGCCCGCCGAGAAGGCCGAGTTGATCGCCAGGGCCTGCATCACCGGATTGGCACCGGTCAGGGTCAGCGAGCCCTCGCCGATCCGCACCGCAACCCGCACCCGGCCCGGCTCGAAGTTCGAGGGCCGCACCACGAGGCGCACGTTGTTGGCAAAGCGGATATTGGTGACACCCAGGTCTTCGATCGTCTCGCTGGACACCACCGTGCCGGGCGTGCCGAAGTCGGTGTAGTCCCAGGCCCGGGTGACCACGGCCTGCTCGGCCGCAACTGGCTGGGCGCGGGCCGCCTCGAAGGCACTGCGGACAGTCGCTTCGCCGCCCTCGATGGGCGCAGCAGTCGACACGAACAGGTGCGGCAGCTCAGTGCCCCACATCCCGCGCAGGGCAGCCAGCACGGCATCCGGCGTCACGCTATCCTTGACGCTATCGAGCCAGGCGAGGTCGGAGGCGTTGTCAGTGTAGACCGCGTCGCTGCCGAAGGTCGACAGGATCGCCATGGCGATGGAGGGCGAGCGGCGCGAAGCATCCTGCTGGACGGCCCGGGCATAGCTCTCGCGCACATTGGCCATCACCACGGTCAGCTCGTCCTGCGTGAAGCCATAGGTCAGAGCCTTGCGCAGCTCCACATCCATCACCGCCAGGGTTTCGGCCCAGCGGCTGTCATCCTTGGCCGATCCTTCCAGCTGCGCGATCTCAGCCGTGTTGAACCATCCGCCAAAGCTGGCGGAGGCGCCATTGAAGGGCGACTCGGGTCTGCGGGCGATCCGCTCCAGGCGGGTGTTCAGGGCTGCATGCGCGACCGAGCGCAGCAGGCTGTCCCGGCGGTTGGCACTGGTGTCCGGCCGGTCGGTGTAGGGGCGGGACACGCCCAGCGACACGCTG
>JALOSP010000377.1 GCA_025458365.1 Hyphomonadaceae bacterium | reverse complement strand
TATCTTCGCGCCGCCGCTGTGGTGCTGGGCAATGACAGTTTCCGATATGTTGGCGAATGGCATGGCAGCGGTTCGGCAGTGCTTGAGTTTGCTTGCGAGCTGGATGGCATTGCGGTCAACGGTATCGACATGATTGGCTGGAACGAAGCCGGGCAGATCACCAGTTTCAAGGTGATGGTGCGCCCGCTCAAGGCGATCAACATGGTTCATGCGATGATGGGCGCGCAGCTGGCAGCGGCATAGAATACCGCACAGTCCTTTGTGCGCCAGCAACTGATTGGCGATCCAGCATACTGTTCCCCATCGCCTTAGCAGGTGGCGCTCACACATAGAATGCGGGATGGTAAGTCACCGAGCCTTTCGGTGTGTCACCCCGCAGCGTCAATTGCTGAAAATTCGGGTTGACCTCCCCATTGTAGCGAAGCTCCGGGTCATGAAGGAATCCAAAACGGCAGTAATAGGTTGGGTAACCGAGGAGCACGCAGCCGGCAGCGCCCATCGACGTGATCCGTTCCAGCCCAGAGCGTATCAGGGCGCTCCCTATGCCAAGTGATTGAAGTTCTGGACGGACTGAAACAGGCCCGAGATCAAACCAGTCACAGACGTTGCCGTCGATCAGGACCCGCGAGAACGCGATGTGCCCGACAAGCTCTTCACCCAGAACGGCGACCAGAGAAAGCGCAAGGGCATTGTCCGCACGCAAGGCGAGGATCAAGTCCTGTTCATCCCCGGCACTGAAAGGCATGGGCGCGAACGCCATGCGGGTCAGATCATGGATAACCTCGACGTCCGAAGGGCGTTCGTCCCTGATTTGCATTCCGGCCTCCTGGACAATGGCTGTCGTTCTTCCAGATCCCCGCGGCCTCCCAGCCGAGCTGGATGAGTCACTTGTCAGCGTGCATCGACTGTAGCGATACGCCCTGCGCCACGCGCGCGGGGATCGGGCGCCACGATCGGGCTGCCCGAGACATCCCGTCCGATGGCAGCGACGTCGCCGACATAGTCCTGCATTTGCAGGCGGTAGCCCATCGCGGTGAGTTCTGCCTCCACACGCGGGTCTGCGCCGGA
The DNA here is from genome assembly GCA_025458365.1 of Hyphomonadaceae bacterium. Taxonomy (GTDB): domain Bacteria; phylum Pseudomonadota; class Alphaproteobacteria; order Caulobacterales; family Aquidulcibacteraceae; genus JALOSP01. The sequence goes on along the minus strand of JALOSP010000377.1, from coordinate 1,656 downwards.
GCCGAATGGTTCGGTGAAGATGGTATCTTCCGGCAGAAGCTGGTGGTGAAAGCGCTGGGCCGCGACCGCGCTGGCAAGGTCCATCTGGTGGTCCACCACATTGGCGATGACCTGGAACACAGTGGTGATGATGCGCGAGCCGCCCGGTGAACCGAGGACCAGCCACGGCGCCCCGTCACGGGTCAGGATGGTCGGTGTCATGGAGGAAAGAGGCCGCTTGCCCGGCGCGATGGCATTGGCCGCCCCGCCAACCACGCCGAACTGGTTGGGCACGCCCGGGGCAGACGAGAAGTCGTCCATCTCGTTGTTCAAGAGGAAGCCTGCGCCCTCAACCACCACGCCTGAACCATACCAGCCATTGATCGTGTAGGTGTTGGATACGGCATTGCCCGCCCCATCGACCACCGAGAAGTGGGTGGTTTGAGGCCGTTCGAGCCCGGGACGGATCGAAGGTGTTGGCGACGGGCGCAGCGGATCGATTCCACCGGCGCGGCGGGCGAGATAGGCCCGGTCCAGCAGCCGCGCGACCGGCACCTGCCAGTAGTCCGGATCGCCCAGATACTGCGCGCGGTCGGCAAATACGCGCTTGCACAGCTCGGCCATCAGATGGATGTAGCGCGAACTGTTGTGCGGCACGCCTGCAAACAGGTCATCGCGCAGCGCCTTCATGGTTAGAAGCTGCATCAGCGCGATCCCGCCAGAACTCGGCGGTGGGGCAGTGATCACACCAAGTCCGCGCCAGCGCCCTTCAATGGGCCTGCGCCAGCGGGCGCGGTAGGCGGCAAGGTCAGCCGCAGTGATGATGCCGCGCGGCATGCCGCGTGCCATCTGTGCGACGATCAGATCGGCCGTCTCACCGGCATAGAAGCCATCCGGTCCCTGCCGGGCGATCCGGGTCAGGGTGTCGGCCAGCTCCGGCTGCCGGAAGACCTGCCCGGCCGCCATCGCGTTGAAGCGCCCGCCGAGTCTGTTGGCGCCGCCGAGATCGCGCTGGGCATCATCGCGAATCCGGACCATCTGGGCAGGCGGGTCGAACCCATCGCGCGCCAGCGCAATCGCTGGCTCCACCAGCTCGCCCCACGGTCTGGTGCCGAAACGCCTGTGGGCGTCCCACAATCCTCGCACTGTTCCCGGCACACCGGCGGCCAGATTGCCGACGAGCGACCATCCATCCATCACTGAACCATCGGCGGCCTGATACATGGTTTCGGTGGCTGCCCGAGGCGCACTCTCGCGGTAATCGAGGAACCATGGCCTGCCACGGACAAGCCCGGTCATGAAGCCGCCACCGCCAATGTTGCCCGCTTCCGGGTAAGTCACCGCCAGTGCCAGTGCGATGGCAATGGCCGCGTCCACCGCATTGCCGCCGCGCCGCAAGACCGCCATACCGACCTCAGCCGATAGCGTATCAGGAGTGGCGACCGCTCCGGTCCGGCTGCCTTGCGCGCCAGCTGGCACCGCAAGGCCGATACCAGGAACCAGCGCTGCACCACTTCCCGCCAGAAACTGACGCCGGCCCATCTCTGACATGATTTTTCTCCCGCGCATCGACCCGAGCCTTGCGCTTGTGCCGCCGGAGTCGCGAAATCTCAAGCTGCAGCTTCCACAGTGCCGGGCGCGCCATTCAGGCGTCAACCCGCTGGGCGTCGCCGCGAT
>JALOSP010000376.1 GCA_025458365.1 Hyphomonadaceae bacterium | reverse complement strand
TCACCAGTTCGTCATCGACCATGTCTCCAAGCATACCTTGTAACTTTTTCTTCTTTTGGAGCAGGGCCTGTTTTAGATCAGCGTCTAATTCGTTCTTAGTTGCAAAATCTTCGTCCGAGAACTCACCGAGCTTATCAATGAGCTTTTGTTCAAACAGCTGTTCAGCCGGGAGAACGGCGCCTCGTATTCCGCCATCGTGGGAAACATGTTCACATGATCATGGACCAGCGAGCTGATCAGGATATGCCGCGGGTGGTAAAGCTCGAACTTGGATCGATGGTCCTTCAGGCTGACGACATATTCGTCGCCCTCCATGACAAACAGCGGATCAGACCCCCAATGTCCGGTGACCGGCAAATCGAGCGGCACCGCGCCGATGAACCAGCCGGGATCCTTGCCGGATGAGCGCAGGATGTCGGCAATCAGCGCCGTCAGGCTGCTCTTGCCAAAACTGCCTGCCACGATCAGGTTTTCGCGCATTGCCGTGCCGCGACCAAGGTAGTCGGCAAAGGTATGGCACGGCACGCCGCGCCGGATCAGTTCGGCATATTCGGGGTTGCTGTCACGGTCGATCTTGGCGGTTGTGCCGATCACAGCAACGTCCACATGCTCTGGCAGATTGGCAACATCGAAGTGGCTGGCATAAGGGATGCCGACCTTGTCGAGATAGGTCGACACCGGCGGATAGACGCCTTCGTCGGACCCGCGCACGTCGTGGCCCTGTGTCTTCATGACTGAAGCCAGCGCGCTGACGCCTGCACCGGCAATCCCCAGAAAATAGACGATCATGACAGGACTCCGACGAGAAAGCCGCCCGGCTGGTGCTGGGCGGCTTGATCTCTATCGGGCTTGGCGCCTCACGTCATCGGGCCAGTCTCAGCAGCCGCAGCCGCCGCCATGATGGCCACCGTGGTGGCCGCGCGGTTGGCGCCGGGGCGGCACGAGCGGGGTCGGCGAACGCTCGCGCACGCCCGAAAACCGGGTGCCGCCACCGCTCTGGATGATGAAGCCGCCAGTGCCACCATAATAGGTCGGCTCGGTGTTGAAGCCGACACCATTATTGGCTCCGCCGACAAAAAACGACAGCGGAATGGAGCCGGGCGCAATGCCAGCCATCGCGACCGGCGCTGGTACGTGAACCGGGGCAGGCGGCGGAGCATAAACCGGGGCTTCGACCGGCACATACACCGGCGCGGCAGCGACCGGTGGCTGGCTGTAAACCCAATTGCCTTCACAACGCACCATCTGCGCGGCCTGCGAAGGCACGCAACCACCAGCAGCCGGAGGCGCCATCACGGGCGCGCGTGTGCCGTGATGCGCACTGTGACCGACATGGGCCATTTGCACGGAACCAGACTGCATCATGCCCGCCTGGGCGCCACCACCTGGAGTGGTGACAATCACCTGCTCGGTAATTTGCACCGGGCCCATGCACTGGCCGGGCGCACCAGAACCCAAGAGGCAGGGATTGGCCGGGCCCTGTGGACCCATGGTGTGATGTTGAGCCAGTGCCGGTGTCGCCAGCATGGCCAGCGCAGCTGCAGAAGCAATTCCCAGAAGACGTGTCATTCTGACCCCCTGTCATGGCAGCCCTTCTGGCTGCCGGGTTTGTGGTTGGAGCATTCCACCCTTTGTAAGGCAAAGCTGCAAGCGCGTTGCAAGCCGATGCAAGCCAGTGGGGAAAACGCAAGTCGGCCTTCGGGTGTGAGGGATGGTGGAGGCCAGTGCGCGTTTCGTTTCCATGGAAACGACGTTGCGCGCTCAACTTTTGAATCTGATCAAATTGCTTCTGTTTTGATGGTTCCATCAAAACGCGATTTGATCTGGCCAGTGCGCTGCGTCATGGTCGCCGGGTCAGATGCGCTGGACGGACCCTTGCCGCCTGTCCTAAAGGGGGCGCAACACAGTTCAACGGATCACTGGAGACGGCGTCGATGACAGTACGGGTTGCAATCAATGGGTTTGGCCGGATCGGCCGTCTGGTGCTGCGGTCGATGATCGAAAATGGTCGCACCGATATCGAAGTCGTGGCGATCAACGATCTGGGCCCTGCGGCCACCAACGCCCACCTGCTGAAGTATGACAGCGTTCATGGCCGGTTTCCTGCCGAAGTCTCCGTCGAGGGCGAGACCATCGTGGTCAATGGCAAGCCGATCCGTGTGACGGCGGTGCGCGATCCAGCCACTCTGCCCTGGGCGGAAGTGGGCGTTGATATCGCGCTGGAATGCACCGGCCTGTTCACAGCCCGCGACAAGGCCGCTGCCCACCTGACAGCCGGGGCCAGGCGCGTGCTGATTTCGGCTCCGGGTGAGAATTCGGACAAGACCATCGTCTATGGCGTCAACCACGACGCCCTGACCGCCGCAGACACGATCGTGTCCAACGCATCCTGCACCACCAATTGCCTGGCGCCCGTTGCCAAGGCCCTGAACGACGCCGTTGGGATCGAAAAGGGCTTCATGACCACGATCCATGCCTATACCGGCGACCAGCCGACACTCGACACAATGCACAAGGATCTTTACCGGGCGCGTGCTGCGGCCCTGTCGATGATCCCGACCTCGACGGGGGCTGCCAAGGCGGTGGGGCTTGTGTTGCCGGAACTGGCGGGCAAGCTGGACGGTGTGGCGATCCGGGTACCGACGCCGAACGTGTCCTGCGTCGATCTGAAATTCATCGCCAAGCGGGCGACCTCGGTGGACGAGATCAATGCCGCGATCAAGGCAGCCG
>JALOSP010000375.1 GCA_025458365.1 Hyphomonadaceae bacterium | reverse complement strand
CAAACCACTGTCGTCTGACAGGGCAGGCAAGCCAGACGCAGCAAGGGCTGCACGGGCCTTGATCAGGGCGTTCCCGGCAAAGGTGGTTTCGGTTTCGGCGGGAACATCGGCGCTGAACTGCGACACCGGCAGAGCCTTGACGCCCAGTGGCACAAGCAGTGCGTTGATCTCGCGCAGCTTGCCTGGATTGTGGCTGGCCACGACGATGGTGTCATAGGGAAATGCTGTGGTCATGATCGGCCTCTGATGCTCGCCTCGCGTTGCCCGAATTCACGCGGCTGGACAAGGCGGTGTCGGTTGATCGAAACTCGATATCTTGTGCAACCTGTTGGCCTATGTTAGAGCATATGCCATGACTGAACCCCGCCGCGTTTCCCTGTTCCGCAATGGTCGCAATCAGGCGGTGCGCATCCCGCGCGACCTGGAACTGCCGGGCCAAGAGGCGCTGCTGCGACGCGACGGCGACCGGCTGGTTCTGGAGGCTGCCCCTGCCACGACTTTGAAAGACCTCATCCAGTCGTGGGGGGGTGAGCGTCTTCCCGAGGCCTGGCCGGACGTGCACGATCCGAAACCGGAACCGTTCAGCCTGTCGTGACCCGTTACCTGCTCGACACCAACACCATCTCCGCCATCGCGCGTGATCCCCTTGGCCTTGCTGCGGCGCGGGCGGCGGCGGTTGATCCGGCAATGCTGTGTACCAGCGTGATTGTCGAAGCCGAATTGCTGTATGGTGTGACCAAGCAGCCGGACACCAGGCTGGCGCACCGGGTGGCTGCGGCGCTAGCCGTGATCCCGGTTCTGGATTTCACCCGTGAAGCCTCTGCAGCCTATGGGCCATTGCGCGCCCGACTGGAGCGGGACGGACAGATGATCGGTGGCAATGACGCCTTGATTGCTGCCCAATGCCTCGCTGCTGATTGTACGCTGGTGACCCGAAACCTGCGCGAGTTTTCGCGTGTGCCCGACCTGCGGGTCGAAAACTGGATTGTCACCCCATGACCGCGACACTCTCCACACCGCTCCCCCTCCCTTGTGGGGCTACGCTGCCCAACCGGCTGGCCAAGGCGGCCATGACCGAGGGTCTGGCGGATAGCGCCGGTGTGCCCACTGTCGGGCTGGAACGGCTCTATGCCCTGTGGAGCGATGGCGGCTGTGGCCTGTTGATCAGTGGCAACATCATCATTGATGCCGACCATCTGGAGCGGCCAGGCAATGTTGTGCTGGACCGGGCGCCCGATGACGCGATGAAGGCAGCATTTGCTCCGTGGATTGCAGCCGCAACAGCGGGTGGAACGCACTTGTGGGCCCAGATCAGCCATGCCGGGCGCCAGACCCAGAAGCTGGTGAACCCGACACCCTTTGCGCCGTCATCCACCGCGCTCGGCCTGCCTGGCGGGCAGTTTGGCACACCCATCGCCATGAGCGAAGGCCAAATCGAGGCTGTGATCGCGCGGTATGCGCAGACAGCGCTGTGGTGCAAGGAATTGGGCTTCACAGGCGCACAGATTCACGCGGCCCACGGCTATCTTCTGTCCTCTTTCCTCAATCCGCTGGCCAACCGGCGGCTGGACCGGTTTGGCGGGCCGCTGGAACACCGCGCAAGGCCCCTGCTGGAAGCCGTGCGCCAAACCCGTGTGCTGGTTGGGTCCGGCTTTCCAATCTCAGTGAAACTGAATTCAGCCGACTTTCAGCAAGGCGGGCTGACCCAGGACGATAGCATGCAGATTGCACTCTGGCTGGAGGCCGCCGGGGTTGATCTGCTGGAGATTTCCGGCGGCAATTACGAAGCCCCCGAAATGATGGGCATGGACGGTCTTGAGGCCCCATCCCATCCCAACCAGACCCGCCCGCCAAAGAGTGAGCGGACTCTGGCGCGTGAAGCCTATTTTCTGGATTTCGCCCGCGCTTTGCGGGCCAAGACCAGGCTGCCCATCATGCTGACTGGCGGCTTGCGCTCACGGGCTGGCATGCAGGCCGCACTGGATGAAGGTGTCGATGTGATTGGCGTCGCCCGGCCCTTGGGTGGCCAGCCCGATTGCGTTCACCAGTTGCTGGCAGGAAAGATCGACGCCCTGCCTGCCTTCGAAGATCACTTGCAGACCCGGCCGGGCCTCTTCGGGCCGCAAAGCCCGATCAAGCTGATCCGCACGATCAACGGCTTTGCGGGGATCCAGTGGTTCTACGCCCAATTCTATCGGATCGGCCGGGGTGGGTCCGTGGACCTGAAGCTGTCACCCTTGAAGGCGCTGGCCGAAGTGACCGGGCTGGCACGCAAGCTGGTGAAAGCGCGCGGCGGGACGCCGATCAGCCCGGTGTGAGATTCACAGGACCGCGGACCTCCCGGTCCGCGCCGCTCGGGCCACCACGCGGACCGGGAGGTCCGCGGTCCCTTGGTCACCCATTCTTCCCCAACCGCTGATCCCGCCAGGCAGCGATGCGCAGGCGCAGCGCGTTCAGCTTGATGAAGCCCTCGGCGTCTTTCTGATTGTAGCCACCGGCGGCATCAAAGCTGATCAGCTCCTTGTTGTAGAGCGAATAGGGGCTGGTGCGGCCTTGCACATGCACGCCGCCCTTGTATAGCTTGAGGGTAACTTCGCCAGACACGTCATCCTGGCTGGCATCGATGGCGGCCTGCAGCATCTTGCGTTCGGGCGTGAACCACATGCCGTTATAAATCAGGCTGGCATAGCGCGGCATCAGTTCGTCTTTCAAATGCATGGCGCCGCGATCCAGTGT
>JALOSP010000374.1 GCA_025458365.1 Hyphomonadaceae bacterium | reverse complement strand
CGCCGCCAGCAGCCGCATGATCTGCACGATGCCCGGCCCGCCGCGATCTTCATACTTGCGGGTCGGCGGCACCGACAGCGCCTGGCAGAAATCCTCCTGAGGGCGGCGCAGCAAGCGCCCGCCGCGACCCTGCTGCCGGTCGAACCGCCCGACAACCAGAACGCGCTGTTCGCCGAAGCTCTGCATCGTGGTGTGCGCCACCGGCAAACCGAGTTCACGAAGCAGTGCCAGGCAGAAATGCTCGTTCTCCACGCTGTTGGACAGGTCGATGCCGTTGGGCAGCCGGCCAATCTGCGGCTTGAAGATATGGGTCGTCGGCGTCGTTCCCATCGGCCGCTGCCACTGCCCGTCCCACCAGAGGAGCGCGGTCTTCTCCTGCGCGCCGGCGATGGAGATCCGAAAGCCATCGTCCGGTTCCAACCCAAGCGGCGCCATGGCCAGATTGGCGAGCATTTGGGCAATGTCGTGGTCGCTGATCGGTTCGGCCCGGATCAATCGCCGGTTTCCGCCGTCCGGCCGGATGACCGACCTTCCGGGCGGGCCGGTCCACGCCTTTTCTGGTGCAAGCGCCGCGTCCGGCGCACAGGCCTTGCTTCTGGTCCATGGTGCCGCGTCCAACGGTCGTGAGCTGCCTGCAGCGCTGGGTGCACGCCTGGACCGGTTTGACTGGCTGGCACCTGACAGGCCCGGGCTGGGCCATACCCCACGTCGGCCTGCGGCGCATGAACTTGCTGTTCAGGCAGCCACAATGGCGGAGGTGATAGAACGACAGTTAGCCGGGCGGCCGGTGATCGCCGTGGGGCATTCCTGGGGCAGTGCAGTGGTGCTCAGGCTGGCGGTGGACCGGCCCGATCTGGTTGAAGGCCTCGTGTTGCTGGCCCCGGCCTCCCACCCATGGGGCGGGCAGACATCATTGACCAACAGGCTTGCCGTCCTCCCCGTGGTCGGCCCGGTTTTGTGCTGGCTTCTGCCTCCACTCCTTGGCCCCATGCTTGCGCCATCGGGAATTGCCCGAGGCTTTGCGCCAGGTCCTGTGCAGCCGCCAGACTACGGTGAGCGGATCGGCACCGCGCTCTATTTCAGGCCCCACAGTTTTGCTGCCAATGCAGCCGACATGGTTGCCGCCGATCGAGAGCTGGCCGCTCAGGCCGCACGCTATCCCACGATTTCAATTCCGGTGAGCGTGATCAGCGGACAGGGCGACATGATCGTCAGCAACACGATTCACGCCAAATCCCTGACCATCGACCTTCCGCACGCTGCGACCCACAAGGTGGCAGGAGCCGGACACATGCCCCACTGGGTCGATCCTGATCTGGTGATCGCTGAAATCGACCGCCAGATGGATGAAAATTCAGCAAGAAAGCGGCCCGGCGCCGCCTGACATATTGACCTTCGGTCGCAAGCCTGAAACCTGCAGCCATGACAATGTCTTCCAAGGTCCGGCGCCTGATTGCCGCAAGCGTGATGTCCCTGGCCGCCATTCTGGTGGCAGCCCCGGTGGGAATGGCACCGACAGCAGCCAGCGCCCAGGCCACCGCGACGCCGCAAGGCAGCCCCGGCTTCCAATTGATGCCGCTTCCAGGCTTTGCCCATGAGCGATATCAGGATTTCCCGGTTGACCAGGACATCATCTACGGAACGCTGGCCAATGGGGTGCGCTATGCTGTGCGGCGCAATGCGCGGCCTGAAGGCGAAGTTGCGATCCGTGTCCGGTTTGCGGCGGGGTCTCTGGTCGAGCGGGATGACCAGTCCGGGCTGATGCACTTCCTCGAACATATGGCCTTCAATGGCTCGGAGAATGTGGGCGAAAACGAGTTTGACCAGCTGCTGTCGCGGGAGGGCCTCGCGTTTGGCGCCGACACCAATGCCTCCACTGGCTTCCTCGACACCAATTACCGCCTTGATATGCCGAAGGCCGACAAGCTGCCGCTTGGCCTGATGCTGATGCGCGAGACTGCGAGCCGGCTGCTCCTGGACCAAAGCGCCATCGACCGGGAGCGTGGCATTATCGTGTCGGAAGAGCGGTCGCGCGCCACACCGTCGTTTCGCCAGTTTCTGGCCAGCCTGCGCTTCCTTGCCCCCGGCATGCTGATCAACGAGCGCCTGCCAATCGGCGACATGGATGTGGTGCGCACAGCGCCACGCGACCGGTTCGTGGAATTGTATCGCGGCTACTACACGCCCGAGCGCACTTTCATCGTCGTGGTGGGTGACATCGATCCGGCGGTTGCGATTGCCGAGATCGAAAAGGCCTTCGGGGACTGGACGATCACGCCGGGAACCGCACTGCCAGACCCCGACCTCGGGCGTCATGTCCCCAACGACGGGGCGGTGATGACCTATGTCGATCCGCAGCTGACCACCAGCATCAGCCTGTCGGTTACCCATCCCTTCACCAATGAACCCGACACGCTGGAAACGCGCAGGGTCTCTTACGCCCGATCTCTGGCCGCCAGCGTGATCAACACTCGCTTTGCCCGGCTCGCCCGTCAGGCCGATGCGCCTTTCCTGTCGGCTGGGGTTGGCTATTCCGGTGCTTTCAATTCGTTCGATGTCGCGTCTCTGGAGATCGCACCGAAGGACGACAGCACCTGGCGCCAGGCGCTGGCGGTTGGCGAATTGGAATTGCGCAAGGCGCTGACCCACGGCATCACCGAGGAAGAGCTTCGGGTGGCCATCGCCGGCAGCCGGTCGGCGTTGGAAACAGCCGTGACCCAGGCGGCCTCACGCCGCTCTACAGCTCTGGCG
>JALOSP010000373.1 GCA_025458365.1 Hyphomonadaceae bacterium | reverse complement strand
CGCACATGGCGGTCTTGCCCATGCCGCTGCCGCCATATTCCTCCGGGATGGTGAGGCCGAACACGCCGAGCGCCGACATCTCGTCCAGCACCGATTGCGGGATCAGTTCGTCGCGCATGTGCCAGCCGTGGGCATGAGGCGTGACCCTGTCGAGTGCAAACTTGCGGAACGTGTCGCGGATCATTTCATAGGTTTCGTCGAGCCCGGTGGCCTCCACCGTGCCGCGCCCTTCGGCATCGCGCACGAAACCGGCCACGCGGGTCTTGAGCGACTGTTCCACAGCCCCGGTCAGCGCTTTCACCGCCGGGTCTGCCATGGCGCCTACCACGACAGCCTCGATCCCCAGGTCGGCCGGACGGATCCGTTCGCCCTGGTTCATGGCGATCCCGCCAGACAGGTCAGCGAGGTATTCACCACACAAGAGCGTGGCGAGCGCGGACTCGGTTTCGCCAAACAGCCCCTGCCCGGCCAGCTCAACCGCCCAGGCTGCAACCTCGGTCAGCGTCTCGACATAGGTGGCGATCCAGGCCAGCCCGTGCACCACATGCTGTTCGGCATCGATAGCGACCCGATCCACCTTGCCATTGCTGGTGACGCGCGACCGCACGACTTCCAGCGCAGCGTCAGCCACCGGCCGGACGGCCTGGGCAGCCGCCGTCAGCACGGCAGGCAGGCTGGCAGGTGAGAGATCAAGAGTGGTGGACCGGACTGGCGCGTTCATGGGGCGATCCTTGGCAGAATGGGTCAGAGGCTATGGCACAACATGTTTCGGGCACAACTTTCCCGACCATCGGTCAGATAGCGGGCGCACAGGGCTTGTCCATGCTGGAAACGCGATTGCTCTGCAACCGGCGTGCGCGCGAAACGGACGTCATGTCACAGGCACGGGCGCTGGCGCGGGACGGCCCGGACTGGCCCTCATGCCTCGGGCGCCGCCGGCCTGCCAAAGTGATAGCCCTGCATCGACCCCACGCCGATAGCCCGCAGTTCGGCAGCCTCGCCCTCGGTCTCGACCTTCTCGGCCACGGTTTCCAACCCCAATTCGCGCGACAGCCGGTCAATCGCGCGCACGAATGCGCGGGCCTCCTTGCGGCTGTCGATCCGCTCGACATAGAGCCCGTCGATCTTGACTTCATCCAGCGGGATTTTCAGCAGGGAGCGGAAGGACGTGTGGCCCTCGCCGAAATCATCCAGCGCCACCCGTGCACCCAGCTTGCGCACCTCACCGGCAAAGTGGGACGCCACATCAAGGTCCTCGATGGCGATGGTCTCGGTGATTTCCACCGTCAGACGGGACGCCAGACCGGGGCTGAGCGCAAGCCTTTGCAGATAAGCCGCACGCGCGTTTTCATCGGCCACAGTTGCTGCCGAAACATTCACCGCAAGCTGCAGGCCTGCCACCCGCCCCATGCCGGTCAGCGCCTGATCCAATGTGGCCACGTCCAACATGCCGATCAGGCCGGCACGCTCTGCAATCGGGATGAACATCGCCGGGCCGAGGATGGCGCCATCCACGTCCACAATCCGCGCCAGACATTCATGGCGCAGAACCGCACCCGAGGCAGTGTCGATGATCGGCTGATGCAACAGGATCAGGCGGCGCTGTTCGATGGCCCGCTGCACCGTCGCGGCGCCCGCATCGGCGGCCCGCCGGTCAGTGGCTTGCAGCCCCAGCCTGCGGATCGTGACCAGACCTTCCGGGTGGTAGCGAAATTCCAGCAGGCGTCCAATGCGCTGACGGATCGGCCTACCGGCGTCGCGCGCCCGCGAAACCGCCCCTGCACACAGCGTATCCAATGCCTCCAGCGTCATGGGCAGGCCCGCAACCGGATCAAGGGCTAGGCCAAACAGGCTGACAGCACGATGCTGGTCCACCCAGGTCAGCGTCCCGTGCCCATCGACCTGCGCGGCAATCGTGTCGAGCGCCGCAAGAGCGCCAGCAGCCAGCCCGTCAACGGGCGAAGACATGGCTTCGTCTGTCTGCAGATTCATGGCGGTCTCTGGCACCTGAGGTCTCCACCTGCCGCCAGCCTGGAGCCTGACCGCAGAACCGGACGGTAGCGGCAGCTTGGCAGTGCTGTCCCATTTTTTCTCTGCTGCTTCTGCACAAAAGCCAACAGGCGGATAAGCAGCCTGCCTCTGATCTGGCCCGATCCGTGCGGGGTGGCGCCCATGACAGGGATCAACGCCAATTCCAGTGCCCGTTCCGTGCCAGACTGGCACAGGGTCGCTCCGATTGCCCGGATCGAGCCGGTTCGGCTGGACACCAGTGGCGCCGACCGGGGGCCGGAGACAAGACGCAACAACCGGACCATACCGCCCCGGCTGGAGCGGCGCCCACAACACACGGCAGCCACCGCCGCCAGCGCCTATGCCGCCCATATCCTGAACGAGGCTGATCACGGCGAACCCTCTGCGGCCATGCAAGCCCACGCCCGGCGCGCCTATGGTGCAGGCGGCCAGAGCCAGGCACGGGTTCTGGCCATCGCCTGAATGGCCAAGATCATGGCGCGCGTTGCGCCATACGCTCCAGCAGAAGCGCAACCGTCTGTTCCAGAACCAGCACCCGGTTTTCCAGCTCGGCCAGCCTCACCCCGTTCTCCGGCGCGGTCTGGGAGACGACCTCGTTCGAGGTCCGGGTCGCGATCCCGCATCGGCGCGCGATGGTTTCGGCCGCCTCGCCCAGCAGTGCTGCAAAACAGTCCACTTCAGCCGGGCTGACTTCGCGCTGATCCTTCCAGATCAGGGCAAGTTCATC
>JALOSP010000372.1 GCA_025458365.1 Hyphomonadaceae bacterium | reverse complement strand
GCGGGAATGGGGCTCCTGGCTGTTTCTGGGCTGTGTGCTGGTGGCCACCGAACTGGCGCCTGATGCCAGCGAGAGCGACCATTGCGGGTCGTGCACCGCCTGCCTCGACATCTGCCCGACGCGGGCGTTTCCGGCACCCTATCAGCTCGATGCGCGGCGCTGCATTTCCTACCTTACCATCGAGCATGCAGGACCGATCCCGCTGGAGTTCCGCGCCGCAATGGGTAACCGGATCTATGGCTGTGACGATTGTCTGGCCATATGTCCGTGGAACAAATTTGCCAGCCTGGCCGGGACCCAGCAGCTGGCCGCGCGTGAGGCCATGAGCCTTCCAGCACTCGCCGATCTTGCCGCGCTGGACGACACCGCCTTCCGCGCACTGTTTGCAAAGAACCCGGTCAAGCGGATCGGTCTGGCCCGGTTCCTGCGCAATGTGGCGATTGCGATTGGGAACAGTGGCAAGCCGGAGCTGGTGGATTCACTGGAGCCCTTGCTGGCACACGAGGCTGCCGTGGTGCGCGGTGCTGCCGTTTGGGCGCTTGCCCGACTTCTGCCATACCAGCACTTCAAGGCGCGCGCACTTGCCGCGATGGCAGGCGAAACCGATCAGGACGTGACGGACGAATGGCAGGCGGGGCTTCAGACAGCAGTGTGAGCGGCGGGGTGAAGGTCGGTGCACCTGAAGGTCCACCACCGATCATGCCCCCATCAACCCGGCGCGTCAGGGCCGGACGCAAGCGACCCAAGCCGCAGCGGTCGTGGCCAGCCAGGATCATGCGTGCGCTGCTGAGCGTGGTGCTGGTACTGATGGCATTCAGCCTGTTCCTCGTGGCGCTCTACCGTTTCGTGCCGGTGCCGGTCACCTGGCTGATGGTCGAGCGCGCGATTGCTGGCGACGGCCTGCGCCGCGACTGGGTGCGACTCGACCAGATCAGCCCCAATCTGGTGCGTGCGGTGATTGCTGCCGAGGATGCGAAGTTCTGCTCCCATCACGGGTTCGACTGGGAGGCCATCGAGGATGCGATGGAAGCCAATGAAGAGGGCAGGCCCACCCGTGGCGGCTCCACCATTTCCCAGCAGACTGCCAAGAACGTGTTTCTGTGGCCAGCACGTTCATGGGTGCGCAAGGGGTTCGAGGCCGGGTTTACCGTGGCCATTGAAGCCGCCTGGCCCAAGCACCGGATCATGGAAGTCTATCTCAATGTGGCCGAGTTCGGGATCGGCACCTATGGGATCGAGGCCGCTGCCCGCCGCTATCTGGGACGCGATGCCCGCTCCATGACGCCGCGACAGGCTGCGGCCATCGCCGCTGTTCTGCCCAGCCCACGCAAGTGGGACCCGAACAACCCGACACGACGCGTGGCCCGCCGGATCGCCCGGATCGAACGCGGCGCCCGGGTGGTGAAGAACGAGGGTCTGGATACCTGTGTGCAGGCCGGACGCTGAGGCGATTGGACAAGCCCCACCGGCCCGTGCTTATCCCCGGCCCATGACCAGCGATCACACTCTTGAAGCCCTGACTGTGGCCATCCATGCACTGACTGCCCGGCTTGGCGCGAGCCCAGCCCCGCCCGGATCGATAGAGCTGGACCCTGCCAGCAGCCGCTTTGTCTGGCGTGACGAGGCGGCGATCCCGGTCGCTGCATCGCCGCTACCGCTGGACTTGTTGCTGGGGATGGACCGGCAGAAGGGCTTGCTGATGGCAAATCTGACCCAATTTGCCGGTGGCTTGCCTGCCAACCACGCCATGCTGTGGGGTGCGCCTGGCACTGGCAAGAGCGCTTTGGTCAAGTCTGCCCATGCGGCCCTGCTGGCCGGGCATCCAGAACTCGCACTGGTCGAAGTGCCGCGCGATGGTGTGGACCGGGTTGGCCCTTTGCTGGCCGGATTGGAAGGGCAGGTCCGGCCCGCGCTGGTGTTCATCGACGATCTGTCGTTTTCTCCTCAGGATCAGGCCTATCGCAGCCTCAAGACAGTGCTGGACGGGGGGCTGTCCGCCCGCCCCGGCCTTGGCCGGGTGCTGGTGGTGGTGACATCCAATTTGCGCCACCTGATCGACCGGGACGCCATGACATCCACCCAAGCCCGTGCGCAGCGACCCGATGAGGTGGCCTACGAACAGCTTGCGCTGTCAGACCGGTTTGGCCTCTGGCTTGGCTTCCATCCGATGGATCAGGAGACCTATCTGGCCGTGGTCAACGCCTATTGCACACGCTTCAAGCTGAAACCGCGGGAGGCGGGCTTGCGCCAGGCGGCACTGCAATGGGCCCAGATGCGCGGCAGTCGGTCCGGTCGGTCGGCCTGGCAGTTCGTGCTGGACCGGGCAGGGCAGATGGGTCGCGCCATCGCCCTGTAAGTCCGCCAGCCAGCCCTATTGCGGGTCCGAGGGTGCTGATCGCGCAGGTGTGGCAGCAGCAGCCGGAACACCGATCCACAAGGGGCGATGGCGCGACCCGGCAAGGCCGCTTCCAATCTTGCAACTGGTGGCCCGACCATTGACCATGAACACATGGTCCGGGCTCCACCCGAACAGCCCGCCAAGGCCGGAATAGGTGGCGCCGAGCCATCCCCCGCATCGCAGGCGGGTGCCTCTGGAATATTCTGCAACCTGCTTCATCTGGCCGGACCAGGCCGGTTCGCCAAAATCGCCGACGGCAATCACTGGCGTGTCCTGGTCGCCCGCCCGTGTTGCCGCCCGGTTGATATCGGCCTGACGGTTCGGATCGATTTGAAGGCTGCTGGCATTGATCGCAATCACGG
>JALOSP010000371.1 GCA_025458365.1 Hyphomonadaceae bacterium | reverse complement strand
CCGGAATCCCGATCAGCAGCGCCAGCGCGGTGGACAGGAAGGCGATCTGCAAGGACGTGACGATGGTGCGCCGAAAGGCCGAGATTTCCCAGATCTGCCAGAACCAGTGCAGGGTCAGGCCCTGCGGTGGAAAGGTCAGGTAGGTCGTGTCGGACAGGGACGACCCGATGACAATCACCAAGGGCCCCATCAGGAACAGATAGACCAGCACGGCAAAGGCGATCAGCGGCAGGGGAACGGGGCTGCGCATGTCAGGTCGCCATCGGGTTCAGGCGTTTTGCAACGCGGGTCATGCCCAGCACGACCAGGATGGTCACCACCACCATGATGGCGGCCACGGTGCTGGCCCCCGCCCAGTCGAACGCCACCATGGCGCGCTGGTGCAGCAGGGTGCCCATCACCATCTGCCGTTCCCCTCCCAGCAGTTGCGGGGTGGCATAGGCAGTGAAGCTGCCGGTGAACACCAGCACCGCGCCGACGATCAGCCCCGGAACCGCCAGCGGGAACACCACCTGCCGGAAGGTGGCGGAGGGCGTAGCCCCCAGCGATGCGGCAGCCTGTAGCAGGTCGTCGGGGATGCCTTCCAGCACGCCCACCAGCGTCAGGATCATCAG
Organism: Hyphomonadaceae bacterium; assembly: GCA_025458365.1. GTDB lineage: Bacteria > Pseudomonadota > Alphaproteobacteria > Caulobacterales > Aquidulcibacteraceae > JALOSP01. Next base: position 2,150 of record JALOSP010000371.1, on the reverse strand, counting down.
CGGCACGAACAGATAGACCATCGCCACGATGACCGACCCTTGGGTGTAGAGCATCGACAAGGGCGCATCGACCAGCCCGGTCCACAGCAGGAAGGAATTCAGGATGCCGTTCTTGCCCAGCACGATCAGCCAGGCAAAGGACCGCACCACCACACCCGTCAGCAGCGGGAACACGGCGGCGATGATCAGAACCGACCGCCAGCGCGGCGGGGCGCGGGATACGACAAAGGCGGTCAGGAACCCCACCACCAGCGAGATCAGCGTGGTGATGGTGGCAATCTCCAGCGTGCGCCACAGCACGGTGCGGCGAAAGCCCGAGTTGAAGAAGGCGACATAAGGCGCCAGCGGCCCGCCCGGTTCGGCAAAGGTCGCAAGGATGGTCGCCCCCACCGGCAGGACCAGGCAAGCCACCACCAGCGCCAGCGCTGGCAGGCTGAGCATCCATCCGGTCAGGCGGCGCATGGCATTCCCTTCGGCAGGCGCCCGCGCGGACAGGCCGCGCGGGCAAGTCGGCTTACATGCCGAAGATTTCGTTCCAGCGGTCCACCCAGGCGGATTTCGCGGCGTTCATCTTGGCATAGTCCATGCGCTTGAGGCTGGCGATCTGTGCCTCGCCATAGGTCCAGCCCTTGGCTGCCTCGGGCGACAGTTCCACCGCCTTGGCCACCGGGGCATCCACCCCATTCTCGGCCAGCACCTTCTGCAGCGCGGGGTCGAGGATGAAGTTGATGAATTCGTGCGCCAGATCGACGTTTTCCGCGCCCTTGGGGATGTTCACGGTGTTCAGGACCGCGATGTCGCCATCCGACAGCTGCGCCCAGGCAATGGTCGGCACCGCCTCGCGCAACCGGCCCAGGGTGAAGTCCTGGGTCAGCGACACGGTCACCTCGCCGGTCGAGAACAGGTTGATCATCTCGGACCCGGTGTTGTAGTTCTTGACCACATTGGCCTTCATCGCCTCGATCTGGGCAAAGGCCGGCGCGGCATCGGCATAGGCGTCGGTTCCGGCCTTTTCACCGGCAACCACCACCACCATCGGACCTGCGGTCGTGGTGATGCCGGGCAGGGAGACGGATGCTTTCAGATCCTCGCGCCACAGGTCGGCCCAGGAGGTGATGGGCTGCACCTTGGCGCTGTCATAGACGATGCCGATGCGCCCCACGGTATAGGCCGGGCCATAGCCGCCTTGCGGGTCCTGCGCGATGTCGTGCAGACCGGCCAGGTTGGGGATCTTGGCCGGGTCGATCTTCTGGAACAGGCCTTCGTCCACGCCAATCTGGCTGAAGCTGTCGGTGAGGTAGATCACATCCACGCCCTTGCCGTCGCGGATCTTCACCTTGTTCAGACGGTCGGCGTTGTTGCCGGTTTCGAACACCAGTTCGCAGCCGCATTTTTCCTGGAACGGCTTGACGATGAACTGGTCGAGCTTGTCACCGTTGAAGCCCCACCAGGAAATGGTGAGCGTCTTGGCCCCCGCGGCCCCGGGCAAGGCCAGGGCAAGGGCGGCGGCAGAGGTCAGGAAAAGGCGGCGCATGGGGAAACCTCGCTGTCAGGGCGGCCGTCTGAGCGCGGCCGTCGGGGGCAAGGCTGGCACTGTTGCCGGGCAAGGGCAAGATGGGATCGCTGCCGCGAACCCGCCGCAGGCCCGGTTGCCCGGGCCTGCGGCAACACTGGTCAGCCACAAGGCACAAGGCGCGAGGCATCGACGCCGACCGCACGCCCTTCGATCACCGCCCGTTGCGCGGTTTGCGCCGCCCCGTTGGCGGCCGACTCGGCCTGTGCGGCGCAGGACGGATTTCCGATGGCCCGAAAGCTGGCAGCGCAAGCGCGGGCCGCTTTCTCGGCTTCTTTCGCCCCGCACCAGGCAAACCCGTATTGCGCGCCAACGCCCAGCCCGGCCATGCGGGCCGACAGGCTGGCCAGCTTGCGGTCCTGGGTGGCGCGGGCCTGCTGGCAGGCGGCGGTCATCGGGCATCCGCCTGCGTTGCCGACGATGGCCGTGGCCGCCGACCCCGTCAGCGGCGCTGGCGTGGCGGCGGCACTGGCGGCGGCAAGCTGGCGGTCCCGCGATTCGCAATAGGCGCTCCAGTTGTCGACCTGGCCCAGATTGCCCCAGACCTTGAACACGGCAGGCCAGCCGCGCAGGTTGC
>JALOSP010000023.1 GCA_025458365.1 Hyphomonadaceae bacterium | reverse complement strand
GGGAAGGCCTGGTGGCCATACACAATGAGCGCGAGGCGCTCGGGATTGGCATCTAAGCCACCGTCCGCGTGTCAGTTCCCGCTCTGGAAAAAGACTGCACGCACCCGCCCGTCCAGTCCGCGCATCGTGGAAGCGCCGGTGCGGGTGTTATAGACTAGCTGCTGGCCTTGAAGGACGTTGCGACCCTGTGTCACCACCACATTGCCGGTGATCGTCACGGTATTGCTGCTCGCGTCGAGAACGCCTGCATCGCCGCGCACACGCTGGTCTGCGCGGGAAAAGAAGACTTCCTGATCAGCCTGGACCCGTTCGATTTCCTCACTGTTGGCCCGATAGGTGAGGCGGAGGACATTCGACCGCAACACCGTGCCGCCCTGGACCACAACGGCGTTGCCCGTCAATAGCGCCAAACGCTCTTGCGGGCGGTAGTCGATCGTTTCGGCTTCAACCTGGATCGGCCCCGATCCACTGATTTGGGCACCTGCCGGGACAGGACCGCCGACCGCAACGCCGAGGGCAACAGCCACTATGATCTGATGGTGGCGCACTGCCATGTCTTGCTCCCGGGCCGCTGATCAGGTTGCGCCGCTGTAGAAACGAACAGCAAGGCCCAGTGATCAGGTTTGAAATCCTGCACTTGCCGCAAACAGTGAACCGGGCTGGTCCCGGGGATGCCAGGCTCTAACGCTGCGAAGTGATGCGAGCACCGCCACGTAACACCAGCCTGCCTGTCCGCGCGTTGTATTCATAGGCCCCAGCCGTCGCCCTGCCAAGCGGCGTCGCCAGAACGACGCTGCCTTCGCCGATGATCGTGTTGGCTGGCACATTGATCGATGCCTTCCGGGAACGCGCTTCCCCGCGCGGCATCGATAGAACAACGCCACCCGCCAATTCGGCGCGACCGGCGTTTCGCGACCATGCCAGGGTCCCTGCACGGGCAAACACCTGATTGCCACGCCGGTACTCCACCCCGCCGCTCATCGACAAGGCGCCGCTGCGTGTGTCCCATTGGGCGCTGGGAGCAGCGATACTGTCGCCGTTGGCCTGCCGGAACGAGGTGGCACCATAAAGCAGCAACATATTGCGGCCACTGTCCCAGCTTGCCTGCTGGGCTTCGACAACGTCACCATTGTCACGCTGCATCCGGACCCGGCCCGACAGCACAAGTTCGCTGCCCTCTGCGGCGGTGCCGGTCACGCCTTGCAATGGCCGCCAGACCGCCTCGTCTGCGGTGGTGCGCCCTCCGTCGGGCAGCACCACATCGACCAAGCCTCGCAGGACGAGGGTCTGTGTCGGTTCCTGCCAGCTGCCGGAGTGGGCGGTGGCAATTGTTCCGTCGCTTGCTGTCATTCTCGGCATATCCAGCAGGATTGGAGCAGACAGGTCCGTGGAATCGCGGACTGCGTTGGCCGCCTGGATCTCGATCCGCTGTCCTGCAGCCGAGCGGCCGAAAAACCGGGGCGCACTGATCGTCAGACGCCCTGTATCGTCGACTTGCGCAGTTTCGATTCTGTCCACCGGGGCTGTCAGGCGACCGACAATTGTCAGACCGAACCCGAGCGCCACCGCTATGGCACCAGCAAACAGGCCGATCCGGACGAGCCTGATCCGGACGGCCCGCCGGGCAAGACTCTCGTGCAGCCGACGCGGCGTGGCTGCTTCGTCAGCCGATGCGAAGGGCGCCGCGACAAGACTCATGCGTGGGCAAAGATATCGGTGTCCGGCCAGCCGGCCAGATCGAGTTCGGCGCGAACCGGCAGGAAGTCGAAGCACGCCCGGGCCAGCGCCATCCGGCCTTCACGCTCCAGCATGGTGACCAGCCGGTCCTTCAAGGCATGCAAATGAAGCACGTCGGATGCCGCGTAAGCCAGTTGGGCCTCGCTCAGCGCTGGCGCGCCCCAATCTGAACTTTGCTGTTGCTTGGACATCTCTATGCCCAACAGCTCGCGGGTGAGGTCCTTCAGCCCGTGGCGGTCTGTGTAGGTGCGGGTCAACTTGGAGGCGATCTTGGTGCAGAAGACCGGGCCGACCGATACACCCAGATGCTGCTTGCACATGGCGACATCAAACCGGGCAAAATGAAACAGCTTCTCCACTGCCGGATTGACCAGCAGCGCTTTCAGATTGGGACAGTCGTAGACCGGCCGATCCAGCTGCACGACATGTGCATCTCCATCCCCGCCCGACAGCTGGACCACGCACAGGGCGTCCCTCGTCAAGGAAAGCCCGAGGGTTTCGGTATCGATTGCGACCGAAGCACCAAAATCCAAGCCATCTGGCAGATCGGTGTGATGAACATGTATCGCCAAAAGTCTGCTCTCCCGGATGGCTGCGGTTATACTGTTTAATGGGCTGGGGCACGCCCTGCAAACAGACTCTGCCTTGCAGCGTCGTGCAGTGCGGCCAGTGGAGCCACACCGGGCAAGCAAAGCGCCAGTGGACACAGGCATGGTGCCGCAGAAGGGACTCGAACCCCCGACCCTCGCATTACGAATGCGATGCTCTACCGGCTGAGCTACTGCGGCATCACAAGCGGCGCCTCCGGAACAGGCGCGCGGCAGCGTTCTTACCCTGACACATGCTGGTGAACAAGGGATTGCATCAGGCACTGATCGCCCCAATGTAGGTGACAGCCCATTCAAAGGAGCCAATGCCATGTTTGATGCCGACAAGATCCTGCGTGCCCTGCAGACCGAACTGCCAAAGGGCCTGTCGGCCCTGAAAACCGAGGGTCGCCAGGCCGTCGATCAGGTCAAGGGCAATCAGGACAGCCGCAATCTGGCATTGGGCGCCGGTGCTGCCGGGCTTCTCGGCGGTCTGCTGCTCAGCGGCGTCGGTGGGAAATTCGGCCGGAAGGTCGCCACCGCCGGCGGGATCGCAGCTTTGGGAGCACTGGCATTTGAAGCCTACAAGAAGCACAAGGGCGCTGACGCCGCTGGCGACGGCCAGGTGTTTCTTCCCAATGACACAGCATCGCGCGAAGCTGTGGGCAAGTCGGCCTTGCGCGCGATGATTGCCGCCATGAAGGCCGATGGACAGATCGAGGCCACTGAGCGGGCGCGCCTGTTTGACCGCCTCGGACAGGTCTCGCTGAGCGACGAGGAAAAGGCTTTCCTGTTTGACGAACTGGCCAAGCCGCTGGACATGGCGGCTGTCGTTGCCGGTGCCGACAGCGCCGAGATGGCTGTGGAAATCTATGCCGCTTCACTGGTTGCCATCGATCCGGAACGACCGGCCGAAAAGGCCTATCTCGCTGATCTCGCATCGCGGCTGTCGCTGGACCCTGGCCTGGTGGCCAATATCCACGCCGAGGCTCTGGCGCAGGCGTGACCCGGGCTTGCCTTGATCGGCCAAACCGAGCGCTGCGCAGCCGAGAACCACCCATTTCGTCAACCTAACAGGATTTGCAGGTTTTCTTTCCGCTGCAACCGATTACACTCCTTTCCCTAGGGAGAGGGTTGCAAACCTGATGATGCTGGACGTTCTCGAATTCGCCGAACGCAGTCGAGTGGCCTCGACCGTGGACGAACTGAACGGGTCTTTCGCGAAGCTGGTAACGGGTTGGGGGTTCACATCCTTTACCGCCATCCAGGTCTCCAAGCGCCCTGACAAGCTGAGTCGACCGCTTGAGCGGATGTTCGGAAGCGGCATCACTGACTGGGGAGAGCACTACAAGGCAACCGGACATGTGCGCCATGATCCGATGATCCCGGCCCTCATGGCCTCCAGTGTCGGCCTGTGGTGGAGCGAGGGAGAAAGGGCGGCGCACTATCGCCGCCAGCGACTTGTGTTCGATGAAGCGCGGGATTTTGGCTGGAACCATGGTCTAGCCATTCCCGTGCGGTTGGCCGATGGCAGCGTATGGTCGTGCGCCCTCGCCTCTGATCAGATGGATGAACGCGAGGAGATCAGGTTCGCTGCCACATCGGTGGCAGGCATTTTCGTCAGTCAGGGTGCGATCCTGCAGGCTGGCGAGCAACGACCGCTCAACAATGGACATCTTCTTACCCGCCGCCAGCGTGATGTTGTCTTGTGGCTCGGGCGTGGGCTGAAAGCTGGCGAGATCGGGGATGTTTTGGGAACATCCGAACGGACCGTTTCACATCACATCGAGGCAGCGAAGGCACGACTGGGAACCCGAACCCAGGCTGGCCTGGTAGCCGAAGCCCTCCTTGGTGGAGAAATCCTGCTGGGAGAGATTGGCCAATCGGCCCCAAATCCACCGTTGGTTGGTGTTGATTGGGACAATCCGCCCATTCGATCCGGCACATAGTTGTGCGCCTTTGCACAAGGCGGATGTCGCGGATGACAGAACCGGAGGAACTGAATGACAGGTCAGGTAAACAGGGCTTTGCAGCCTTGGGTCGTCGATGACAAAGTGGAATCGATGACAGATGATGGTGTCGTTGACATCCTGAGAGCGGCGCTTTCGCTGTCTTCTGACACTCTTGGGATGCCACAGACCCTGTCGGCAGTCGCGGCCTGGATGATGACACGATCTGACGCCTCACCCGGACAAGATGCCTGAAGCTTGTTCTTGATGTGTCACGGTGGGCGGCGCCCCCCGATTGCCAGCCATCCTGCCAATGCTCTATGCGAGAGTTGCGGGGGCGCAGCACGAACCTTCGGGTTCATGTCGCGTGCAAATCCTGCGGGCGTGGTGGAACGGTAGACACAGCAGACTTAAAATCTGCAGGGCGTATGCCCGTGCGGGTTCGACTCCCGCCGCCCGTACCAGCAACCTTTGGCCGGGAAACCCGCACAGACTTGATCTCTGCGTGGCTGTGCCACGCGGGCGGGTTCGACTCCCGCCGCCCGTACCAGCAACCTTTGGCCGGGAAACCCGCACAGACCTGATCTCTGCGTGGCTGTGCCACGCGGGCGGAATCAGCCTGGCTCGAAAACCACCATGCAGACCGCGACAATCATCAAGACAAAGGGTGCCTCGTTGATGATCCGGAAAAACACATGGTTCAGCGGGCGCTCGCCCCGTTCGAACGCCTTGCGCCAGATGCCGTAGAAGTGATGGCAGACCGTGATCAGAGAGACGCACACCAGCTTGGCGATCAGCCAGGGCTGCACAAGCGCATCAACCCCGCCGCGGGCCAGGATCAATGTGATACCCAAGCCCCAGACAACCACCATGGCCGGGTTCATGATCCCGCGATACAACCGCCGCTCCATGACACTCAAAGTCTGGTCATGCTCGCCACCGGGGGTGGCGGCGGAGTGATAGACATAGAGCCTTGGAAGGTACATCAGACCCGCCATCCAGGCGATGACAGCCATCAGATGCAGGGCCCGCAAGGTCTCATAATGTGTTGCCAGCCAGTTCATCACATCCCCATCCATCACCCCGTGCAAGTGCGCGGGCATGCCGGGCATTGGACCTCGCATGAGCCAGACCGTCCTGCAATCACCTGGTCGGTCGACGCCAGCGAGCGTGTCACCATGTCCACCAGTGTATCGATAAAGCCCTGTCGGGTGCCGAGAGCCGGTGCACGCAAGTAGAACGGGACACCCAGTTCGTCGGCCAGTTCGCGATACTCCTCGTCAAGCTCGACCAGGGTTTCAATATGTTCGGACACGAATGCCACTGGAGATACAATCACCCCGATGCCGTCAGCTGCAGCGCGTTCAACTTCAGCCTCGGTGGCTGGACCGATCCACTCCAAAGGCCCGACGCGCGACTGGAAACACACCACGTGATCGAGTTCCGGTGGCAACAGCGGAATGATGGCGCGGACGGTCTCTTCAACATGGCGCTGATATGGGTCACCGGCATCAACCACCTTCTTCGGCAAGCCGTGGGCAGACCAAAGGACCCGCGCAGGCAAGGGCTTGCCGGCTGCGGTCCAGGCTTCCATCACGGCGTCCGCATGCGCCTGGATGAAGCCCGGCGCATCAGGATAGCAGCAAACGACACGCGCCTGAGGGCCGCCAGCACGCGTCCATGCATCCAGTGAGGATCGGGTCGTGGTGGTCGAAAACTGCGGGTAGAGCGGCAGCAGGATCACCTCATCGGCGCCAAAGGCTTTGACAGCCTTTACAGCCTCCTCGACCAGCGGATGCCAGTAGCGCATGGCCAGAAAGACCTCGACCGTATCCCCACGTGTGGCAGGATCGGCCTTGAGCGCCGCTTTGAGCGCGTCCGCCTGTTTCACCGTTTCCGGCACGAGCGGCGATCCGCCGCCCATCTTGGCATAATTGGCCATCGCACTCTTGTTGCGAAGGGTGGAAATCAACCTGGCAAGGAACCAGCGAACCGGCGCAGGCGCCTGGATGATCGCCGGATCGGAAAACAGGTTCCTCAGAAAAGGGCGCACCGCATCTGGCCCGTCAGGACCGCCCAGATTGAACAAAACGATTGCTATACGGCGGCCCAAGCCGGTTACTCCTGCATCTGAAGGTCCTGTCAGACCTTGATCAAAGACCACGAACCCGCCGTGTCAGATGCAGCACATGGGCCGGTGGCGTCCACGGGACAACACCATGGCCCAGATTGAACACATGTGGGCCGGTTTCAGCAGCAGCCAGAATCCGGTCTATCTCCGCATCCAGACCCGCCCCGCCCGATGCCAGACAGATCGGATCGAGGTTCCCCTGAAGGCAGATCGACGGGCCGACTGCCGCCCGGGCGGCTGCCAGGTCGCCACCAATCCCGATCCCGGCGGCATTGACACCCGTTGCCGCGACATATGCGCCTACCCGATGGGACGCGCCCCTTGGAAAGCCGATCACGGTTGCATCTGGCTGCATCTGGCGAAGTCTTGCAATTGCCTTGGCGGTCGGGGCCACGACATAGTCGTTGAAGAAACGCTCGGGAAGGTCTTCTGCCCAGCTTTCAAAAATCTGCACAGCATGCGCGCCAGCACGCAATTGGGCATCCAGATGGAGCGCTACAGCCTCGCTGAGGATATCCAGCAAGGCAGCCAGCACGTCAGGGTGCTGCCAAGCAAATTTCCGCGCCTGTTCGCGGTCCCCGCCCCGGCCTTGTATCATATAGGTTGCCAGCGTCCACGGCGCGCCGGCAAACCCCAGCATCGTGCGATCGGCTTCGAGTGCACCCCGCACGCGGCCAACTGTCTCATAGACCGGTTCAAGCCGGGTCAGCAGCTTTGTCAGGTCGAGTTTGGCAATATCCTCTGCCGTTGCCACTGGCTCCAGCCTGGGTCCCTCGCCTGTCTCGAACCAGACCGGACAGCCAATCGCGTCCGGGATCACCAGAATATCGGAAAACAGGATCGCAGCGTCGACGGGATAGCGGCGCAAGGGTTGTAATGTTGCTTCGGTTGCGGCGGCAGGCGCATAGCAGAAATCCATGAAACTCTTGTTGGCCGCCCGCAGCTCAAGATATTCCGGCAGGTGCCGCCCCGCCTGGCGCATCAACCAGATCGGAGGCCGTTCCAGACGTTCGCCACGCAAGGCTCTCAGAAGCCTTGGTGCCATCTGTGGACCGCCGTCAGAGGTAATGCTCATTGTCATGATCCATGGAGAAGAAGGTAGAAGTGATAGTAGGGCCTTGGATAAGTCGCAAGGAACCCGCCCGTCACCTGATTTTCTCACGTGTCAGGCAATTCAATCCACAGAACGGCCAACAGGCGGTGACTGAAAACAGTCGCAACACCAATGGCAAACGGTGGTGGCTGTGAATGAAGCCAACGGTCAGACCGGACGTCCGGACCGATTAACCATCTGTTCATGTTCGCTGGATGTTCAGACCCGGTCTGACCGGACATACCATCAGACCGACCGGGGCAGACCGGTCTGGCTGGATAACACATGCGACAGCCGGGTGTTCTTCTCAGGTCATTCACAGTTTGTTAACACATCGCCGATCAAGCGAGGACCACCTGCCCGATGCGCCTATCCATCTATCTCAATGTGCATCTGGTGTCTGATTCCACCGGCGAAACCCTCAATTCGTGCTTGCGGGCGGTGGCTGCCCAATTCGACAAGATGGTTCCGCTGGAGCATTCCTACTATCTTGTGCGCTCAAAGCGACAGCTGGAGCGAGCCATCCACGAGATCGAGGCCCTGCCCGGCATTGTCCTGTTCACCATTGCAGCCCCGGAGCTGCGCGAGCAGCTCGAGCAAAGCTGCCGCAGGCTGGGATTTCCCCACATGGCGCTGATGGACCCGGTGATCAGCCTGTTTTCCCATCATCTCGGCCTGCCAGCTGCCGACCGGACAGGCGGGAAATATGCCCTGGACGACGCCTATTTCAGACGGATCGAAGCGTTGACCTTCACCATGGCCCATGACGACGGCCAACTGGTCCACGAGTTTGATCAGGCCGATGTGGTGCTGGTCGGCGTCAGCCGCACATCCAAGACCCCGACATCGATCTATCTGGCCAACCGGGGCTTGCGGACCGCCAACTACCCACTGGTTCCCACAACCCCTGTGCCCGAGGAGATCGTCCATCTGCGCAGGCCGCTCGTAGTCGGGCTGAAGCTGTCGCCGGATCGGCTGCTGGCGATCCGCCGGAACCGCCTTCTGACGCTGAACGCAGATTCCAACAGCGACTATGTGGATGAGGATCTGGTCCGGCAGGAGCTGACCCACGCAAACCGGCTGTTCGAGCGACAGGGTTGGCCGGTGATTGACGTCACCCGCCGTTCCATCGAAGAGACCGCCGCCCAGATCCTCAACCTGCATGCCGACTTCGTCAAAGTCCACTGATGACCGCAAGCCCTTTCTCCCAGTCCATCCCGGTGATCCTCGCGTCCACCAGCCCGATCCGCCGCCAGTTGCTGACCGGCGCGGGGATCGCGCATGAAGCGGTCGCGCCTGGCGTCGATGAGGATGCCGCCAAAGAAGGCTTGCGGGCAGCAGGAGCCAGTCCGCGCGATCAGGCTGACGCGCTAGCCGAATTGAAAGCACTGCGGGTTTCGGCCCGGAGACCGGGCCTGGTCATCGGCTGCGACCAGATGATGGCATTCGAAGGTGCGGCCCTGGACAAATGCGCCACGCTGGACGAGGCCCGGGAACGGCTGCGGTCCCTGCGTGGCCGGACGCACACTCTGGAGGGGGCGGCGGTCATTGCCCGTGATGGGGTGGTTCTCTGGCGTGTTGTCAGGACATCGCGCCTGACGATGCGTGCCTTCAGCGACGCTTTCCTGGACCGGTATCTCGAAGAGCATGGCGAAGCTGCGCTTTACAGCGTTGGATGCTATCAACTGGAAGGCGCGGGGATCCAGCTCTTCTCGGCGGTGGAAGGCGACTATTTCAGCATCCTCGGGCTTCCCTTGCTGGATGTTCTGGATTTTCTCCGGCTGCATGGAGCTGTCGCGACATGAGACCGAGCGCCTCCACACGGCTGGCAGGCGTGATAGGCCAACCTGTCCGCCACTCCCTGTCGCCCGTCATGCACAATGCGTGGTGCGCGGCGCATGGTATCGATGCAACATATCTGGCATTCGACGCGACGCCAGAAACCTTTGAAACAGTGGTTCGCGGTCTCGCAGCCGGCGGAGCGGCTGGGGTCAATGTCACCGTGCCGTTCAAGGAAAAGGCTTTGGCGCTCGCCGATAGCGCGACTGCGGTCGCCGGGAAGTGTGGCGCAGCCAACACGCTGGTTTTCCAGAACGGTGCGATCCTTGCCGACAATACCGATGGCGCCGGTTTTGTTGCTGACCTGCAGGCACGCGCGCCAGACTGGCAGTCCGTCCCCGGCGGGGTCATGATCCTGGGCGCCGGTGGTGCAGCGCGCGGGATCGCAGCCGCGCTGCTGGCCGAAGGCGTGGCCGGGGTGATGATTGTCGCGCGTCGATCCGAACAGGCCGCGGCACTGTGCCAACACGTGGGCGGCGGGCAACCGGTGTCTTGGGCATCTTTGGAGAGCCATCTGCCGGCTGTGGGTGTTCTGGTCAACGCAACGCCACGTGGCTTGAGAGGCCACGATCCGCTGATGCTGGACCTGTCGGGTCTCAGGCCGGACGCCACCGTATATGATACGGTCTATATCCCGCGCGAAACTGCCTTGCTTGCCACGGCGCGCGCGCGCGGTCTGCGGGCTCTGGACGGTCTGGGCATGCTGGTTGGCCAGGGAGCGCTTGCGTTTGAACGGTTTTTCCATGTGCACCCGGATCTTGCTGTCGGGGCCGCAGCAATCGAGCAGCACAGTTCCGAACAGAGCCGGAAGGAGACCGGCCTGTGAAAGTGATCGCGCTGACCGGCTCCATCGGCATGGGCAAATCGACAACGGCGGCCATGTTTGTCGATGAAGGCGTTCCTGTCTGGGATGCTGATGCGGCGGTCCACCGCCTGTACGCTCCCGGCGGTGCGGCCGTGGCCCCTGTTCTGGAAGCCTTTGGAGCAGTCGGTGACGCGAGCGCGGGGATCGACCGGCAGAAGCTGTCATCCTTGGTCCTCACCGACCGGCAATCGCTGCAGCGATTGGAGGCGCTGGTGCATCCGCTTGTCGCG
>JALOSP010000370.1 GCA_025458365.1 Hyphomonadaceae bacterium | reverse complement strand
TCACCGGCGCCTCCCGCAACGGGGCAGGCGCGCCAGCGGCCAGCGGCTTGTAGAACGAGCGTGGGGTCTTCATGGGGGGCCTCGGCTTCCAGCATCAAACATCCGGCAAGCCTATGGAGCGCCCGTCACGGCCCGGTCAACTGCGGCTTTGTTGCCAGCAGCACCGATACCCGATTGGCCGATCAGCTACCAACCTGGCCGGTGGCCAGTTTCGCCACGACAGCATCGACATCGGACGCAATCGTCGCGTCACGCAGGATCAGGTCTTCGATGGTCTTGACCGCGTGAATGACTGTGGCGTGATCACGATTGCCGAACCTGCGCCCGATGTCTGGCAAAGAGCGCTCGGTATGCTTGCGGCACAGATACATGGCAATCTGGCGCGGCCGTGCGACCGACCGGCGACGGGTCGGCGACACCAGATCCTCCAGGCTCAGATCGAAATGGGCACAGATGCCCCGCTTGATCCGCTCGACTGACAGGCTGCGCGCTGCGATGGCCGACTTTTCCGAAATTGTATGGAGTACAGCGTTCATGTCGGCCTCCTTGCCGAGCAGGAAGGAACGAAGATAGACTTGGCGGACAGCGCCCTTGATTTCGCGGCCAGACCCCGAAACCCGTGCGGCAATCATGTCAAGGCAACGATCATCGAGGTGGAAACCCGGTGAGACAGCCGCCAAGTCGGCCACTTCGCGGGCTGCAATCTTGCGGCGCAGCTCCAGGTCCGGCAGATCCAGGTGTGCCCGGTAGGACGCCTTCAGGATCGAGGCCAGCCCGGCGGAAACGACCTGCAAGGCCTCGCACGGCACATCACCGGTCAGCACGACCTTGCGACCCATCCGGGTGAGACGTCGGATGCATTGCTCCAGTTCATCTTCGGTGGCCCGCTTGCCGCAGATCAGATGGATGTCGTCCACCAGAAGCACGTCCGCCGAGCAGACAGCCGCCGTGAACTGAGCCGCCTTGCCCTCTCGCAACAGGCTCTGGAATGCGGCCAGAAAGTTCTGGCCCGGCACCAGCAGCACCCGCAGATCGCTGCGGCTGTCGCGGAGAGCGCTGCGGATCGCTTCGACCAGATGGGTCTTGCCGGTGCCATGCTGGCCGTGCAGATAGGTCACGTCACCGCCAGCCGGATCATGGCACACGCGCCTGGCAAGCGCATAGCCGAGTTCGTTGCTGGGGCTGGTTTCGTAGGTCTCCAGCCGTTGCGGCGCATTGCCTTGCTGGGCGGGTGCTTCAAGATCGCCCAGCCCCGTCGATGCCGGCAGCCCACTGGAAACAGCGAAACTGGTGTGCGGGTGCAAGGGCCTGGCGGCCTGACCCAGCCCTTCACCCTGCCCCCGACCCTCAGACTCCAATGGCGCCGGGTTCCCGGTCGAAATGACAGCAGGCCGGTTGCTGTCGAGTGTCGCGCGGCTCAAATCAACGACAAGGGTGCGGGTCAGCGGGTCACAGATGGTCCAGCGATCCTGCAGGCGATTGAGAAATTGCGTGCGGATCCGGCTCGCCGCATAGGAATTGGCGCCCCGCAGAACAACCATGCGGTCACAGGCGCCAACCACCGTGATGTGCCGGATCCACGTCTCAAACTCGGGCATCGTGAACATCGAGCGCAGTTTCGGCTGCTGGTCCTGCCACAGCGCTTTGGCTTGCCGCAGCATCGGATCGCCGACCGACACTTGCCCGAGGTCAGCACCACTCCCGGTCTGCGAACCGGTCGGCTGGTTGGATGGATCGCCCATGTGCGGCTGCATCGTGCCAGCGGGCTTCTGACCTTCGGGAGTTTTGGAAACATACACCATCGGTTTGACGGCCCCCCTCAGCGCCGCATGCTGTTGTGAGCCGTATGCTGCACGCGCAAGGTTCCCCAACCCGGCATGTGCACGGCACATTATCAATTTCGGTCCCGGATCCGGCCTCTTTTCCCGGCTCCAGTGGCGGACAAACCTCTCCTGTTCACCGGTGAAGGTGGCGAAAAAAGCATGCTTGCCGTGATGCCCGCGTGGCGCGCTGCGCCGTTGCAGGACTGACACCTAAGCGTCTTGGAGGACCGAACGCAAGCGCCTTTTTGCGGCTTGTTTTCCACAGCTTTGATCGTCATTGATGATTGACAGACGATTTTTTCAACAGGTTCCGATGCCTAACGAATCATTGCGCAAACGGTGCGGGAAACCGCTTGCTGCAGTTTGTCGTAGCTGACGGCATCAACGCTTTTTGCTCGAGCAGTGAGCATCGAGCCAGCTTTGCAGGGCTGCACGCGGGGCGCAGCAAAACGGGCAAGCGGAGGGCGGCAAGCGGAAGGTCCACGCGGGGGGCGCACGTGGCGGGCAAGTGGTGTGGACTGCGATCGGATGTCTGGACGTTGAGAGTTATCGCGATCAGCAGCGCGACAGCAAATCCGACAGAAGGGGGCTGTGGCTCCGCGCGCGCCGGGCCTGGGGACAGGTGCGAGGGGGCACCATCGGCCCAGGACGCAACGCGGAACGCGCTTTTCCTACTAGGAGTTACTCGCAAAACAAAACGCGGTCAGGGGCCTGACCGCGTAGTGGAAATCGAGCTCTCGACTGACTGCACCGTGGTGCAGGACCGGCCTCAGGCGGCGGTCGCCACAGCCTTCACGCGGGCCGCAAGACGGGCCACAGTGCGCGACGCGGTGTTCTTGTGGATCACGCCCTTCGACACGGCGCGCATGATCTCCGATTCACCGACCTTGAGAGCAGCCAGGGCAGCAGCAGCGTCACCCGACGCAATTGCCTCGTGGATCTTGCG
>JALOSP010000022.1 GCA_025458365.1 Hyphomonadaceae bacterium | reverse complement strand
GGCCATCAGTGAACTCGGAGAAAATCTCGTCAGCCTTCAAAAAGCCGGACAGCCGGAAATTGGTATTCCCCACCCGGAATCCCTCCGGCGCAGGCGCGGCGGCACGGGTTTCGAGCGCCTGCACCCGCGTCTCGACCTGGGTCGGCTGAGCCATCCGGATCCGCTCGGCTTCGAGTTGCTGCGTCAGCGTTGCAACTGCAGCCTCAAGCCGCTGGATCCGGGCTTCCATCGCCGCCTGATCGGTGGATTGCGCAGCAGCAGCGACAGGCAGCAACGCTGCGGCAGTGGAAAGTGCGAGCAGGCATGCGGAATTGTGCCATGTACGGCTCGAAATCATGATGTGTCCTCCCTTCGGCCTGCCGGTCTTTGCCGGGTCCAGGCCACACTCGAACCCGGACAGACTTCCGGGAGTGGCCTTAAAAACAGGTGTGCGGCACTGTTCGAGAAGAGAGCGGTTTGTCGCTGCGGCAATCGGGCACACGCCATGCGTGCGGTCAGCATCAGCAAACACGCGGGTGCGTCACAAAACCACGCGGTGCAGACCTGTATTTTGGGTCATGGGAACAGCATCAAACCTTGTGGCCGGGAGCTATTCCTGCCCTGTATGCGTGATACGACAGCCATGTAAGCCCGACAGAGGCCAGATGGCACCAAGGAGGAAACCATGAGCGAACTTTACCCGCCATCACCGGAGTTTGTTGCAGCCTCCCGTTACGATGCTGCGCGCTATCAGGCGATGTATGCCGCTTCAATCAGCGACCCGGAAGCATTCTGGGGCGAACAGGGCAAGCGTCTGGACTGGATCAAGCCCTATACAAGGGTGAAGTCCACCTCGTTCAACGAGGCTGATTTCGGCATCAAGTGGTATGAAGATGGCGTCTTGAACGTGTCGGCCAATTGCCTCGACCGGCATCTGGAAACCCGCGGCGACAAGGCGGCAATCATCTGGGAAGGTGACCATCCAGACAGCTCGCGGACCTATACCTACCGGGAAGTGCATGCCGAAACATGCCGCATGGCCAATGTGTTCAAGAAGCTGGGCGTCCACAAGGGCGACAGGGTCACGATCTATCTGCCCATGATTCCGCAGGCGGCCTTTGCCATGCTGGCCTGTGCCCGGATTGGTGCCATCCATTCCATCGTGTTTGGCGGGTTCTCACCCGACAGCCTGGCTCAGCGGGTGCAGGATTGCGACAGCAAGCTGATCATCACGTCTGACGAAGGCCTGCGCGGTGGCCGCAAGGTGGCGCTGAAAGCCAATGTCGATGCGGCACTGGAAGGCCACCACACACCGAGCGTGGACCATGTGCTGGTCGTCACCCACACGGGCGCTGACTTGACCATGAAGCCTGGCCGCGATGTGCGCTATGAAGAGATCGCAGCCACCGTCGATGCCGACTGCCCGCCCGAACCGGTCGATGCCGAACATCCGCTGTTCGTGCTCTACACGTCAGGCTCCACTGGCAAGCCGAAGGGCGTGTTGCACACCTCGGGCGGCTATCTCACCTATGTGTCTTTGACTCATGAGGCGGTGTTCGACCTGAAGGAAGACGACATTTACTGGTGCACCGCCGATGTGGGCTGGGTCACAGGCCACAGCTATATCGTCTATGGCCCGCTGGCCAATGGCGCCACCACGGTGATGTTTGAAGGCGTGCCGAGCTATCCTGATGCAGGGCGCTTCTGGCAGGCGGTGGACAAGCACCAGGTGACGATCTTCTACACCGCCCCGACTGCCATCCGAGCCCTGATGCGCGAAGGTGATGCACCGGTGAAGGCCACCTCGCGCAAGAGCCTGCGCCTGTTGGGCTCGGTGGGTGAGCCGATCAACCCGGAAGCCTGGGTCTGGTATTACAATGTGGTTGGCGATGGCCGCTGCCCGATTGTCGATACCTGGTGGCAGACCGAAACTGGCGGCGCGCTGATCACGCCACTGCCCGGTGCAACACCGCTGAAGCCCGGTTCGGCCACTCGGCCGTTCTTTGGCGTGAAGCCGGCGCTGGTCGATGCCGAAGGCAGGCTGCTGGATGGCGCAACCGAGGGCAATCTGGTGCTGCTCGACAGCTGGCCGGGCCAGATGCGCACGGTCTATAATGACCATGAGCGCTTCTTCCAGACCTATTTCTCGACCTATCCAGGCATGTATTTCACCGGCGACGGCTGCCGTCGCGATGCGGACGGCTATTACTGGATCACTGGCCGGGTCGATGACGTGATCAATGTCTCCGGCCACCGCATGGGGACAGCAGAAGTCGAAAGCGCGCTGGTGGCTCATGCCAAGGTCGCTGAAGCTGCCGTCGTCGGCTACCCGCATGACCTGAAAGGCCAAGGCATCTACGCCTATGTCACGCTCAATGTCGGCGAAGATCCCAGCGATGATCTGCGCAAGGATCTGGTGAAATGGGTCCGCCAGGAGATCGGCCCGATTGCCAGCCCGGACAAGATCCAGTTCGCTCCCGGCCTGCCCAAGACCCGCTCGGGCAAGATCATGCGCCGGATCCTGCGCAAGATCGCGGAGGATGACTTCAGCGCGCTGGGCGACACATCCACGCTGGCCGATCCTGCCGTCGTCGATGATCTGATCGAAAACCGGCAGAACAGGCAGACCGCCTGATCCGCCAGTTGCAGCGACCGGCGGGGGCTTCAGGCCCTCGCCAGCACCGTGGTTCTGGCCGCACCATAGGACCGGACGTCAACCAGTCGCCAGCCTGAAGGTGGCGCCACCGCTTCATCATGGGCTGTTTCGATGATCGCAACAGCGTCCGGCGCCAGCGCTGCATCCGGCAGTGAAGCGAGCGCCAGCACAGCAGCGCCGGTTCTGTAAGGCGGATCGGCAAACAGAAGAGTGAGCAGCGGACCGGCATAGGCCGGTCGGGAGGCGTCGCCAGCCACCACGTGAACCCTGTCGGCACAGCGGCAGGCCGCGATATTGGCACGCAGCGCCTTCAATGCAGCCGGATTGCGCTCGACAAAGGTCGCATGGGTCGCGCCCCGCGAGAGTGCCTCCAGCCCCAGCGCACCGGTCCCGGCGAACAGGTCGAGCACGACCGCACCCTGCAGACCCGGCGACCAGTCTGCATGCTCGATCCGGTTGAACAGGGCCTGTCGCGCCCGCTCGGCTGTGGGTCGTGTGGTGCTGCCGGGCGGGGCCACGAGCACCTTTCCACGCCATTGACCTGCGATGATCCTCATGGCGAGGCCCTCCTGTCACGCTGTTTGGGCAGGGCCTCCCTTCATGTCAAAGGAAATGCACCCTATATCGAAGCCAGATCAACAGGAGACATTCATGGCCGCTGTGACCATCTATACCAAATACGGTTGCCCATACTGCCACCGGGCGCTGGCCTTGCTGCAAGCCAAAGGCGCCAGCATCACCGACATCGAAGCGGCCACCAACCCGACGGTCCGGGCCGAAATGAATGCCCGGTCCGGCGGGCGCAACACGTTTCCGCAAATTTTCATCGGCGAGACCCACGTCGGTGGCTGTGACGACATTCTGGCGCTGGACGCACGCGGCGGGCTCGACCCGTTGCTGGCCGCCTGACCTGACAGTCCGCCCCGCCACATGATCCGCTACCGCGTCCGCTGCGACCAGTCCCATGAGTGGGATGCGTGGTTTGCCTCGTCGGCCTCGTTCGACGATCAGGTGGCGCGCAAGCTGGTGGAGTGCCCCATCTGTGGCTCGAACCAGGCGGAGCGGGCGGTCATGGCCCCTGCAGTGCAAGGCACGCGCAAGCAGAAGGACGCTGAGCCTGTGGCCCAGACCACCATGCCCATGACCCTGTCTGAGGGGCCGGACGGACTGGTGCTGCCGGAGAAGGTCCGCACCTTCTTTGAAGGCTGGCGCAAGCACATCGCGGCCACTCACGATGATGTCGGTGACACGTTCGCCCGCGAGGCGCGCGCCATGCATGAGGGCGATACCGACCCGCGCCCGATCATCGGCACAGCCACAGCCACCGAGGCCCGCGACCTGATCGAAGACGGCGTGCCCGTGCTGCCGCTGCCAAAGCTGGCGGTGCCGGCCAAGCCGAAAACCCTCAACTGAAACGCAGCTCAATCCAGCCGCGCGAGCACCCAGGCCACCTGCTCTGGCGTCGGCCAATGGGCCTGCACGGTGATCGCATGGTCTGGCGCTTCCAGTGTGGCAAATTGGGATGGCGCCAGCGACGGCCCGGCAAAGTGCCCGGCGCGGCTGGCCAGCCGCTCCAGCGCCAGGGCCTCGTCAATGGCGATATGCACCAGACGATGCGGCAGCAGGCTGGTGCGATGCCGGTCCTTCAGCGCCGAACAGGCCAGCACTGCCGGGCCATGCGGCCCGTGAAATACCGGTTTGATCCGGGAGAGCCAGCGGTCCCGCTCGGCCTCATCCAGCATCTGGCCGCTGGCGATGCGCGCCTTGGCCGCATCGGAATGGAAATCATCGGCATCGAGAAACCGCCAGCCGAGCGCGGCTGCCAGTGCCGCACCCAGCGTGGATTTTCCCGCGCCAGAGACCCCCATCACCACAATCCGGTCGCTCACGTCACCTGCCATGCATCCCTGCCCGCCTGTCTTGCAGCCCGCCTGATTGACGCCCGCCGATGCGTCCTCTAAACGCCCCGACTTCCGTTGCCCAGATGGCGGAATTGGTAGACGCACTGCTTTCAGGTAGCAGCGCCGCGAGGCGTGGAGGTTCGAGTCCTCTTCTGGGCACCATTTTTCTTCAAGGTCATGCTTTGTTGAAAGGAGCGCGCGGTTGCACTGCGCAGGCGCGCTGGAAGCGCGCGGTCCTTTGGACGCGCCCCCCCCTCACAAACACCCATACAGCGCCGCGACCAGCCGGTTCGCTCTCGGGTCACCGATCAGGGCGTTGCTCTGGCGGTTCATGACATAGGCGGCGGACAGGGCGCGGTCGGGGTCGGCGAGCGCGCAGCTGCCGCCCCAGCCGCTGTGGCCGACGGTGGATGGGTTGGGGCCGTATTTGCCGTGGCTGTTGATCATGATGCCCGCGCCCCAGGTGCAGAAGAACGGCAGCACCCTGTCATCATTGGCGATCTGGGGTGTGGTGATTGTCGCCACCGCCTGCGGGCTGAGCACCTGGACCGGGACGCCGCTGGTCTCGCTGACCATCCGGCCGCCATTGGCAAACACGCTGTAGAGCAGAGCCACCGCACGTGCCGTGCCGTGGCCATTGGCGGCGGGCAGTTCGGCCTGGCGCCAGGCAGCCCCGCCGCGATCCGGTGCGGCCCACTTGGTCAGGAAGGCGGCCCGGCGCTCTGGCGTGATGGCTGACAGGTCCGGCGCGGCCAGCGGCTTTTTGATCTCGGCGCAACGCTCATGCTCGGCCAGAGGCAGGCCGATCCAGAAATCGGTTCCCGTCGGGCCGCACACAGCCTCACGCAAATGGGTGCCCAAAGTGACGCCCGTCGCACGGACAAAAAGTTCACCGGCGATATAGCCAAAGGTGAGCGGGTGATAGCCGCTGGCGGTGGCGGGCGGCCACATCGGGGTCTCTTGCGCAAGCGCCGCTGCCAGGGCGGGCGGATCGAGCCACAGCGCAGGATCAATCGGATTGACGAAGCCAGGCACCCCGGCCTGATGCGAGAGGGCTTGGGCAATGGTCACGTCCTTGCCGTGGGCGGTGAACTCCGGCCAGAGTCGACCGATCGGCTCATCGAAGGACAGCAGGCCCTGATCCTGCAGGCGGGCGAGCATCATGGCCGCCACCGGCTTGGTGGTGGAATAGACGGGCACCAAAGTGCGGGTATCCCAGGGCCGGGTCCCGCCACGGTCGGCGTGGCCGCCCGTGAGTTCGATCACCACCTCACCATCCAGCGTGGCACAAAAACCTGCGCCGATCTCACCACCATCGGCGAAATTGTCCAGGAACACTTCGGCCACAGGCTCGAAGCCGGGACTGATGTAGCTGTGGGTCAGGATGGCGTCTGTCGCGATCTGGTCAGTCATGGGCAGGGTCTTGCCAGCAATCTTTGCTGGCAACAATGGGCAGTTCCTGTGCGCCCCATGCCTTGGCATTGGCAAGGATCTTGTGGATCACGCGGGCGGCGGTGTTCATGGCTTCGGCCGGCGCCCGTCCCCCGATCCGGGCGGCCAGATAGGCTGCAGCGGTCACGTCGCCTGTGCCGCGCGGCACGTCATCAAACGCCGCATGCCGGACGCTGGCGTTGGTATCACCGACCACCAGCCCCATGCCGGTGAGGCCGGGCACGGCGGGAAGCGACGTCACCAGGACTTCCCCTTGACCGCGGCGCATGCGGGCAGCCAGCGCGCGGGCCTGTTCGAAAGCGGCAATCCGGCCTGTGATCTCCACCCCGGTCAGGCGCGACAGCTCCCACACATTGGGCGTCAGCATGGTGGCGCGCGGTACCAGAAGCTCTTCGATGCCAGCCTGCACCGCTTCACTGACATAGGCGCCCCCTGCGTCATGATCGCCCATCACGGGGTCGACCAGGATATGGGCCGCCGGATTGAGCACGCTGATCCGGTCAATGGCCGCAGCCGCAGCCTCGATCTGTTCGCGGTCGGCGAAATAGTCGGTGATGACCGCATCGGCGAGGGCGAACAATCCGTTGGCTTCGATGGCATTCAACATGCCTGCCATTGTTGCAGCCGCCACCTTGCCGCCGCCGGGATCACCCCAACCGGGGTGGCGCCCGAGCAGAACAGTGGGGACATGCACCGGGTCAATGGCCCACGGAGACTGCGCCAGCGCAAGGCAGACCACCGTGCCGCCGACCCGAGACCCCGCCACATGTGAGCCAATCACGATCACCAAGGCCATGCCCGCCCCCCTTCTGCGCCAAATAGCACCCGGATTGCGGTGATTGGCAGGTCTGTTCCCTTGAAAGTAACCTTGTTTCGCGACATGATGGAAGGTGGCGGGTTGAGTATCTGCCGCAATCCAGTTCGACACAGTCCGGCTGGCCGCTGCAACGTGTGAAACGCAGCCGTCAGCCCTGAAATCAGGAGAGACCCCAATACGACGTCCAATGGCTGCGCCGCCCTCCAAAGACGGGCCCCGGATCAATGGCGACATTCGCGTGCCGCGTGTGTTGCTGATCGACGAGAATGGCGAGAAACAAGGTGAGATGCCCACAGCAACCGCGCTGGAAATGGCAGCGGAAGCAGGGCTTGACCTTGTCGAGGTCGCCGGGACCGCCGATCCCCCTGTCTGCAAGATCCTGGACTATGGAAAGTTCAAGTTCCAGGAGCAGAAGAAGAAGAACGAGGCGCGCAAGCGCCAGAAGATCGTCGAGATCAAAGAGATCAAGATGCGCCCGATGATCGACACCCATGATTACGAGGTGAAGACCAGGGCGATGCACCGCTTCTTCGAAGAAGGTGACAAGGTGAAGGTCACCTTGCGGTTCCGTGGCCGCGAAATGGCCCACCAGCATCTCGGCATGCAATTGCTGGTGCGGGTGCGTGACGATTTCGACGGGATTGCCAAGGTCGAGATGGAACCGCGCCTGGAAGGGCGCCAGATGACCATGGTGATGGCGCCGCGCTGAGCATGACCCAGCCGGTGCGCCTGCGGCTCAAGCCCTGGAAAATCGAGGATGTGGTGGACGGCCGGGCCTTGAGGGTCCGGCTGACCAGCGCGTTTCTGGACAATATGGGGCACGAAGCCGCTGCCCGCAGCAGGGTGCTGGACCTGTTGAAGGGCGCCATGCTGCGCGGGCGGCTGATCGCTCAGGAGCGGCTGGAAGCTGGAACAGGCGGTCTGGACTGCTCGCGCCTGCTGGCCGCCGTGCAGGACGAGGTGATCGGCGCGCTCTACGACTTCACCACAACCCACATTTTCCGGGCGCGCAATCCAACCACGGCAGAGCGGCTGGCGGTCTGTGCGACCGGCGGTTACGGGCGCTATGCACTGGCGCCCTCGTCTGATGTCGACTTGCTGTTCATCCGCCCGGCCCGCGATGCGCCCTGGGCCGAGAGCGTGATCGAATACATGCTCTACATGCTGTGGGACATGGGCCTGAAGGTGGGCCACGCGTCGCGCACGATCGCCGAATGTCTGCGTGCGGCGCGCGAGGACATGACGATCCGCACATCCGTGCTCGAGACCCGCTTGATTGTTGGCGATGCCGCGCTCGCTGAGGAACTGTCCCAGCGGTTGCGGCAGGAGCTGTTCCGTGGCACCGAGACCGAATTCATCACCGCCAAGCTGGAAGAGCGTGAAAAGCGGCACACCCGCGCCGGCGAAAGCCGTTACATGGTCGAGCCGAATGTGAAGGACGGCAAGGGCGGTCTGCGCGATCTGCACACGATGTTCTGGATTGCAAAGTATTTGCATGGTGTCGATGCGCCGCGCGAATTCGTGGCCAAGGGGATATTCAGCCGCAAGGAAATCCAGCAATTCCTGCAGGCGGCGGAATTCTTCTGGACCGTGCGTTGCCACCTGCACTTCCTGACCGGGCGGGCCGAAGACAAGCTGACCTTTGACCTGCAGCCGGAGATGGCGCGCCGCATGGGCTATGGCACACGTCCCGGGAACCCGGCCGTCGAGCGCTTCATGAAACACTATTTCGTTGTTTCAAAACAGGTGGGCACGCTCACCCGGATCCTCTCGGCCAAGCTGGAGGCGGGCCAGCGCAAGGCCACCCCTTGGAGCCTTGCACGACTTCTCTCGAGCAGTGGCGGCCAGTCGATCCGGAAACTGGGCGATGGGCGGTTTCAGTCGGTCAATAACCGGGTCGGTTTCGTCAGCCCGGCAGATGCCGTTGGCGCCCCTCTGACACTGCTGGAATTGTTCAAAGTGGCAGATCACGAGGGCAAGGACATCGATCCGGCTGCTCTGGCGCTCGTGGTCGAACATGGGCTGGCTCTGCGGGGACTGCGCCGCACGGCTGGCGCACAGGCGGTTTTTCTCGACATTGTCGCGTCTCCCAACAATCCGGCCCGGGCGCTGTCCCTGATGAATGAAACCGGCGCCTTGGGTCGTTTCGTCCCGGAGTTCGGGCGGATTGTCGGCCAGACCCAGTTCAACATGTATCACCATTATACCGTGGACGAGCACACCTTGATGGGGATCGCCACTCTGAGCCAGATCGAGCATGGCGAGCTGCACAAGGTCGCGCCGATCTGCACCTCGGTGTTTCCGAAGATTGTTCACCGCCGCGCACTCTTCCTGGCCATGCTGCTGCATGATGTGGGCAAGGGTGAAGGCGACCAGCAGATCGAGGGCGCCAAGGCTGCAAGGGCGGTCTGCAAACGGCTGGACCTGGACGAGGAAGAAACCGATCTCGTTGCCTGGCTGGTCGGCCACCATTTGGTGATGAGCGACACGGCACAGAAGCGCGATCTCGGTGACCCGGATACCGTGGCCCGATTTGCCGAGATCGTCGGGACGCTCGAACGCCTGCGCTTGTTGCTGGTTCTGACGGTGGCAGACATCCGCGCAGTCGGCCCCGGTGTCTGGAACGACTGGAAAGCCCAATTGCTGCGTGATCTCTACCAGCTCACCGAGGCAACCCTGCGCGGCGGACGCACCGATGAAGCCAGCGTGCGGCGCCTGCTGGCGGAGCGCGCCGCAGGGGCACGAGCCGATCTGTTGCTTGAGCCTCATGTCCGCGACTGGTTCGAGGGGATCGAAGATGCCTATTGGCTTGGCTTCGACAGTGGCCAGCACCACTGGCATGCCGAGGAAGTGCGCAAAGCGCTACAGGAGGGTGACGCGACCCGCGTGGCCATGCGTCACGATCCGGTCCGTGGCACCACAGACATCCTGTTGCTGTGCCCGGACCGCCCTGGCCTGATGCGTGACCTTGCAATGCTGCTGGCCCAGGACGGCATCTCCATCGTCGATGCGCGGATCCACACTTCAGCCAGCGGGCAGGCCTTTGACGTTTTTGCCGTGCAGGACAGCACCGGTGGCAGCCTTGCAGGCCGATCAGCAGGGGCACTTGACGATTTGAAGGGCCGGATCTTGCGCACTTTGCCTGCAGGCCTTGCCACAACCGTCAGCAGTCCGGCACCCGTCAACCGACGTCTTGCCGCCTTTGCCATCGAGCCGCGTGTCACTGTCCACAATGATGCCTCAGCCAGCGATTCAGTCATCGAGATATCCTGTCGGGACGGGATTGGGGTGCTGGCCCGGATTGCAGGAGAGCTGCAGTCGCACGGGCTGACAATCACGTCGGCCATGGTCTCGAGTGTCGGGGAACGGGCCGAAGATGCGTTTTACGTTCGCACAGCAAGCGGCGGCAAGCTGACCGACCCCAAGTCTGTCGAAGGGCTGCAAACCGCACTGGCCAACGCGCTCGGCGACCTTGAACCTGCGCCGCCCACTTTGGCTGCGCGTCGAAAACTGGCAAAGGCGCGGGCGTCCGGGCGGCGCTAGGCCTGCCGGACCCCGACAGGACCCACATGTCACTGGCACGCAACACACTGGTCCAGGCCGCTTTCACCCTGCTGAGCCGGGTCTTCGGCTTTGCCCGCGACCGG
>JALOSP010000369.1 GCA_025458365.1 Hyphomonadaceae bacterium | reverse complement strand
CCGGTGGCCGCCACCCGGATGACCGAAAACCTGATGCCGCAACAGATGCTCGACATGCTCAAGCCTGAATATGTCACCCCCGGCGTGATCTATCTGGTAAGCGAGGATGCTCCCTCGGGCACTGTGCTGGCGGCTGGTGCGGGCGTGTTTGCCGTGGCCCGGATCTATGAGACCGAGGGCATGGCGCTCAAGGAAGGCGGCATTTCAGCCGAAGAAGTGCGTGACAATTGGGCCACGATCGCCGACCCGACCGGCCAGCAGGCCTATGAGCAGGGCGGCGGCCAAAGCCAGAAATTCATGCGCAAGCTGTCCGGCGGCTGAGGAAGCCCCCGCCGCTCGATGGAACTCAATGCGCGTCGGCCCAGGACTGGGCCGCGCGTGCTTCCACGATCAGCGGCACACTCATGGCCCGCGCGGGCATGGCCGCACCTTCCATCACCTCTGCCACCAGTTTGCCGGTGGCCTCTGCCTCGTCATCGGGGGCTTCGAACACCAGTTCGTCGTGGACTTGCAGCAGCATGCGCGCCTTCAACCCGGCTTTGGCAATCGCGTCGGGCAGTCGGATCATGGCGCGCTTGATGATGTCGGCAGCTGCGCCCTGCAGCGGAGCATTGATCGCCTGACGGTCGGCAAACGCCTGTTCGGCCTGGGACTTCGCACTCAGGCCCGGCAACCAGAGGCGACGGCCAAAGATCGTCTCCACATAGCCATGCTTGCGGGCAAAGGCCTTCATGTCTTCCATATAGGCGACGATGCCGGGGAAGCGGGCGAAATAGGTCTTGATATAGTCGCGCGCCTCGCCCTGCGGGATCGACAGCTGGCGGGCCAGACCGAAGGCGGAAATGCCATAGACAATGCCGAAATTGATCGCCTTGGCCCGGCGCCGGATCATCGGGTCCATGCCGTCCACCGGCACACCGAACATTTCAGATGCCGTCATGGCGTGAATGTCGATGCCCTGGCGGAACGCGTTTTTCAGTTGCGGGATGTCGCCCACATGGGCGAGCAGGCGCAGTTCGATCTGGGAATAGTCTGCCGAGATCAGCTTGTGGCCCGCCTCAGCAATGAAGGCCTTGCGAATGCGGCGACCTTCTTCAGTGCGGATCGGGATGTTCTGCAGATTGGGGTCTGACGATGACAGCCGCCCGGTGGCCGCGCCCACCATGGAATAGCTGGTATGGACCCGGCCCGTCGTGCGGTTCACCGCATCACGCAGCGCGTCGCAATAGGTCGATTTCAGCTTGGCGATGGACCGGTAGTCCAGGACGATGCGCGGCAGGGTGTGACCGGCTGCGGCCAGGTCTTCGAGCGTATCGGCGCCGGTCTGCCATTGGCCGGTGGCTGTCTTCTTGCCGCCCGGCAGACCCATGGTTCCAAACAGGATATCGCCCAATTGCTTGGGGCTGGCGATGTTGAACGCCTCGCCCACCTCATTGGCGGCGGCCATTTCAAGCTCACCCATCCGGCGGCCAAACTCCACCGACATGGATGACAGCTCATCCAGATCAACCTTGACGCCGGCCTGTTCCATCGCCGCAATCACCGGCACCAGCGGGCGCTCCAGCGTTTCATAGACTGTGGCAACCTTCTCGCGCACGATGCCGGGCTTCAGCGCCTGCCACAGCCGCAGCGTCACGTCGGCATCTTCGGCGGCATAGCGGGTCGCAGCGTCCAGCGGGACCTGGGCAAAGCTGATCTCGGCCTTTCCGGTGCCGCACACGTCCTTGAACGGGATCGGCTTGTGATCCAGCAGGCGCAGCGACAGCTCATCCATGCCATGGGCATGTTTGCCTGCTGCCTGCACGAAGGACAGCAGCATCGTGTCATCAATCGGGGCAACATCGATCCCATGGCGGGCCAGAACCGTCAGATCATATTTGATATTCTGGCCGACCTTGAGAACTGCGGGGTCTTCCAACAAGGGTTTGAGCGCGCTGATCGCGTCATCCAGCTTGATCTGGCCGCCCACCAATGCTGCCACTGGTGCAGACGGCGCCAGATCGAACAGGTCAGCCGCCGGGGCCGGTGCAGCCAGCCCGCGATGGCCGAGAGGGATGTAACAGGCCTGTCCCGGCCCCAAAGCCAGCGACACGCCGACCAGTTCACCAGCCACGCTGGACAGCCGGTCTGTCTCGGTATCGACCGCGACCACGCCCGCCGCTGCCGCCCGCTCGATCCAGCGATGCAGGCTGGCGAGGTCGGTGACGGTTTCATAGGCGGCATGGTCAATCGGCGCGCTGGCCGCCCCGCCCGAGCTGATCGGGCTTGCCCCGGCGGTTGGCCCTGCCGGGGCCTGATCGGCGATCTGGCCCTCTTTCGACAGATGGGCCTGCACCCGGTTGGTCAGCGTGCGAAAGCCCATGTCGCGCAGGAAGCCGAGCACGGTCACGGGGTCGGGCTCGCGCACGGCGAACTGGTCGAGCGACACCTCCACCGGCACATCGGTCATCAGTGTGACTAGCCGCTTGGAGACTTCGATCTGCTCGCGGAAATTCTTGTAAAACACTTCGCCCTTGGTCGACTTCTTGCTTCTCCAGTCGTTATCCGTCTGATTGGAGGAGCTCACCCCCTCGGGTGAGGGGGTAGCAGGCCGACGTACCACGGGCATCTTGGTCGATTTTTTCCGCGGACGTTCAGAGTCTTCTCGCCAGTTTGACATGGAACCCATCAGCTCGAAGGAAGGGGGACAATAGAGTGAGCACGATATGCACTCAAGTCCAACAGTTTAACTGTTCCCTACGCATTGAGCACCCAAAATGTCCTCATCGCACATGCAT
>JALOSP010000368.1 GCA_025458365.1 Hyphomonadaceae bacterium | reverse complement strand
CGTTCCTTGCGCTCAGCGAGCCGCCGACTGCGATCTTTGCCAGCAACGACGACATGGCCGTTGGCGTTCAAGCAGCCGCTCACGCGGCTGGCGTGTCCATGCCAGACCAGCTGTCAGTCGCTGGGTTTGACGGCACCACCCTGTCGCGCATGGTCTGGCCGCCGCTCACCACAATAGCCCAGCCGATGCTGGAGCTGGCTTACACCGCCACCACCATCTTGCTGACCGGGCAGGGCAGGGTGCACAAGCGCCTGGCACACCGTCTGATCGAGCGGGCTTCCACCACCGGCCCCATTCATCATCATTTGAAGGATTGACCCCATGACCCAGACCTTGCCCACATCGCGGTCCCGTCCGCTCGGACATACTGGCCGGCCGGTCTCGACACTGGCCTGGGGCATGTGGCGCTTTGCCGGGGTCGGTCTGGACCAGGCCACCCGGCTGGTTCATGCGGCTCTGGAGGCCGGGATCACGCTGTTTGATACGGCTGACATCTACGGGTTCAATGGCAGTGGCGGGTTTGGGGATGCCGAGGTACTGCTCGGACAGGTGCTGGCTGCCAATCCCGGTTTGCGGGCGCAGATGGTTCTGGTGTCGAAGGGCGGGATCCGTCCACCTTTGCCCTATGATTCCAGCCCGTCCTATCTGGCCGAGGCGATCGACGCCTCACTGACCCGCCTGCAGTGCGAGCAGCTGGACAGCTGGTTGATCCATCGCCCGGACATTCTCACCCATCCGCACGAAATCGCGCGCGCACTGGATGATGCCATCGATGCAGGCAAGATTGCCAGTGTCGGAGTTTCGAATTTCACGACAGCCCAGATCGAGGCACTCAACCGGTTTCTCGACCACAAGATCGTCGCATCGCAACCGGAATTCTCCCCGCTCTGTCTCACAGTGATCGAAAACGGCGAACTCGATCTGGCCATGCAACACGGCTTTGCCACCATGGCCTGGTCCCCGCTGGGCGGAGGCAGGATTGCCGCTCCGACCAATGATCGCGAGCGGGCAGTTGCTGGCGCACTGGACGCCGTGGCAACAGAGCAGGACGTCTCGCGGGAGGCTGTAGCAGTCTCCTGGGTGATGGCGCATCCGGCAGCGCCAATTGCCATCATCGGCACCCAGAACGAACAGCGGATCACAGACGCAGCCCGCGCCTGGGATGTGCAGTGGACCCGCCAGACATGGTACTCGGTGCTGGTGGCGGCACGCGGCGCGCCGCTGCCTTGAAGCCGCGTGGGCCGCGCCCTGACTTCACAGCGGTTACTTGATCAGTGAAGCCAGAACCCGACGCTTTCCCTTGAACGGACGGCGCCCGTGCATGACCAGAAAGTTGTCGACGAGGGCGACGTCGCCGGCCTGCCATGGAATGTCGAAGATCAGCGCATCGGACAGCCGGACAGCAGCTTCCATGTCCGCCTCGCCAATGGGCGTTCCGTCACCAAAGGTCACCGACTTGCCGGGCGTGTTGCGCTTGTCCTTCCAGCCGCGCCAGGCGGCGATCAGCTGGTTGAAGAAAACCCGGCGGCCATCGGGCAGGGTGCGGATCGCATCGAGCCGCGGCGAGGTGGCCCGCAGACTGCCGTCATCCTGCCAGACCCATTCATAACCGAGCTCGGCGAGCCGGGCCTCGGCTGCCTCGACAGTCTCGACACCGAGGGTGCTCTTCCAGCTGCGCCCCTGACCGGAACCTGCGTCATTCTCAGACGGCATCACATTGGTATAGCGGACACCGAGCTGTTGATACTTGGCGACCAGTTCCGGCTGCTCGGCAGCCATCTGTTCGAGCAGAATGTCAGACCTGCAGATTGGCGTCGCGCCACCTTCCTCCGCCGCAATCACGCATTGGAAGAACAGTTTGGACGGGTAGATCGGGGTCTGCGCCATTTCGTGATGGAGAAAGATTGCTGTCTCCGGCGGAGCTTCATTCGCAGTGAAAACACGCGGCGTGAGATTGATTCTGACAGCGTTGGACAGAGACTCCGCATAGGGGAAGTTTTCAGCGCCATAGCCCTGGACTGCGGCATCGAAAGCGTCGTGATCGGGCACATCAAACCCGCGAAACAGGATGGCGCCAGATCGCGCGAGTGTCTCGTCCACTTGGACACGATTGTCCGCCAACCATGCGGCAAGGTCGGTTTGCCCGCCAGCTGCGACAATCGCAGGAAACGGTGCTTCGTGATGGTTCTGAAGTTGCACGGATCGCTCTCCCCACGACGGGTTGTGGTGTGATGGTGTGCGCCACCCCAAACCGCCTAGCGCGCGTTTCGTTTCCTTGGAGACGAAGCTGCGCACCAGACCTCCCGTCCGGGAGCGTCGCTCACCGACACATGTGTGCATTGCTGGCCGTGCTGAATCAAGACCGGCGCGGTAACCCGCCGGAATCCCAAGTTGGCGGGCCAAACCCGAGATTGCCCCTCGACGACCATGCTCTGCGCCCCAACTTTGGACCATTGGAGGCTGGAGTTTTCCGGCCTTGTGCTCTGCTACACATCGTTGGGCCAGTTTGGCTTCTCGCCTATCTCGCCGCAACCCTCATCGGCCTGGCGGTCTTCTCTGCAAGCATATAAGGCACTTGCACTTGGACACGCCTAAGGGTGGAGACCGACCGGCAGCACTCTGGATGCTTGGGCAATGTCGGAGTGATGAGGCCGTCATGTTGACCGCACCGGGATCATCAGCTTGTTCAGCGCCCCACCCCACCAACAGTGCCGGGGCAGCAATAGCCCATTGAACTGTCGCAGATGCGGTGACCTGGATTGCGGGGTTGCCAAGCGAGTTCTGG
>JALOSP010000367.1 GCA_025458365.1 Hyphomonadaceae bacterium | reverse complement strand
GCATGGCGTCATTGGGCCAAGGGTTGGTGGGTGTGGGATAGGAAAAGCGCTGTCATCCCGGCCAAGCGGAGCGCGATGCCTGAGACCCCGGGAGCAGTGCGCAGAACTTCCCGAGGTCCCGGATCGCCTTCGGCGTCCGGGATGACAGAAACATCAATAATAACAACACTATGCCATCCCGGCCAAGCGGAGCGCGATGCCTGAGACCCCGGGAGCAGTGCACAGAACTTCCAGAGGTCCCGGATCGCCTTCGGCGCCCGGGATGACACCGCAATCATCAGTGCCACGACCCATCAAGGACTGCGTGCTGGCAGCACGCAGGTGCGGTGAAACCGCGCGCTCCTGGAGCGCACGCGTCCCCGCGTGCAGGCGGTTGAGGGAAGCCGCATTGCAACCCGCCATGACAGGCATTCAGAAAAACTGCCATCGGCCTGATCGTGCCCCGCATGATCAGGAGAACCCGCCCATGGCCACCCTCAACGTCTCGCTGCCTGACCAGATGAAAACCTCAGTCGAGGCCCAGGCCACTGGTGGCCACTTTGCCAGCGCCAGCAACGAGGTGCGCGATCTGTTCGGCCAGGATCAGGAGCGGGCGGCGATTGCCGAGATCAAGGCACTGGTGGCTGAAGGGATCGCATCTGGCGACTCCGGCCCGCTTGATATGGAAGAATTCCTTGCAGCGATGCGGTTGAAGTATGGGAGCTGAGCCGCGAAGCAGGCTGGCAAATCTCCGGCGCCAGGCCATTGCGGACCGGGAGGTCTTCAGTCCATTGTTGCGCCACATCCGCAGACGGACCACTCATGACCACCATCGAAACCCCCCGCCTCGTCCTGCGTCCACCGTGTCTGGCTGACTTTGGGCGGTGGGCGCAGATGCATGGTGACCCGGTCACGATGGAGCATCTGGGTGGCGTGCAGGCGCCGTCCGATGCGTGGCGCGGGCTGGCCATGATGATCGGAGCCTGGGCGCTGTCCCCCGCGGCGATGTTCTCGGTGATCGAGAAGTCCACGCTGGACTGGATCGGCCGGATCGGGCCGTGGCAGCCCCATCAATGGCCAGTCACCGAAGTGGGCTGGGGCGTCCACCCGGAGGCGCAAGGCAAGGGCCTCGCGTTCGAGGCGGCGGTTTATAGCGTGGATTTCGCGTTCGAGACTTTGGGTTGGGAGCGGGTGGATCATTTGATCGCAGACGCCAATACCCGCAGCCAGGCGCTGGCCGCCCGGCTGGGCGCTGTGGCGGGCGAGAACAAGTCGATGCCCGGCGCGCTGGCCGCCTATCAGGTCCGCGCCTGGGGCCAGACCCGGGCAGAATGGGCAGGACGGCGCCAATCCTTGCTGGAAGGCTTGCAGGTGCGGTGAACCCGGCCAGATCAAAAGACTTGTGCACAACTTCGTTTCCATGGAAACGAAACGTGCACTAGGTTGGCAGTCATGAAAGATCAGCCCGCCCTTTTTTCCCGCCGCAATGCCTTGGGCCTGGCTGCACTGGCTGCTGGTGGCACGATCCCGCTGGTCGGGTTGGCTCAACAGGCCCGGCGGGCGCCTGCCCCGGTTGAGGCCTTCCCCGGTATTGACCAGTTCATCGATGCGGCACGCACCGCCTGGCGGGTGCCTGCCTTCGGGTTTGCGATCATCAAGGATGGCGCCGTGATCCATGCCAGGGGCTATGGCAGCCGGGTCACCGGCACGACGAGCCCAGTGTCGCCGGACAGTGCCTTTGGCATCGCCTCGGTCAGCAAGATGGTGACGGCGGCCAGCATCGCCATTGGCGTGGACAAGGGGATTGTGGCCTGGGATGAACCGGTCAGCACGTATCTTCCCGGTTTCCGCCTGTCTGGCGGTGCCCGCTGGGACGGGGTGACCCTGCGCGACATGCTCTCCCATCGCACAGGCCTGCCCCGTCATGATCTCTTGTGGTACAACAATGAGGGCCTGACGCGCGAAAAGCTGCTGGCGCATCTGCCGCATCTGTCACTGACCGCACCGCTGCGCCAGACCTATCAGTACAACAATATCACCGTGATCCTTGCCGCCCATGCATTGGAGCGGGCCGCTGGGATGCCGTGGGAGGCATTCACCCGCGAAAACCTGCTCACCCCACTCGGCATGGGCCGGACCGCGTTTTCACCTGCCGCTTTTGCCAATGATCCCGACCATTGCATCGGCCACCGGCTGACTGCGACCCGCCAGCCTGAAGCCATCCCGTTGCGGCCACAGGATGCGGTTGGGCCCGCTGGCGCCATCTGGACCACGGTGAATGACTTTGCCCGGTTCGTTCAGATGCAAATGGGGCGCGGCAGCTTTGCTGGGCGTCAGGTGATCAGCCGGGCGAACCTCGCGGCCATGTGGCAGCCGCTGGTGGCGGTCAGCGGGCCGGACGAGGCCAGTTTCGAGGACAGGGCCTATTATGGCATGGGCTGGCGGATTGACAGTTATCGCGGCATGACGCGCGTCGCCCATGGCGGCAATCTCAACGGCTTTTCGTCCCGCGTCACCCTGTTTCCAGAGCAGAATATCGGCATGGTGGCGTTCTCCAACATGCGCGGCAACCCGCTGGCCGGGCTGGTCAGCCTGGATGTGATGGACCGGCTGATGGGGCTGGAGCCGCAGAACAATTCAGACGCCAGCCTCGCCCGTCGCAATGCCAATGAAGCGCGCGCCGATGCAGCCCCGCCACCAGCACCCGCCCGTGTAGCCGCCACCAGGCCGTCGCGCCCCCTGCCCGGCTTTACCGGCACCTATACCGATCCCGGCTATGGCCCGATCAGCGTGACCGCCGGGCCCGAC
>JALOSP010000366.1 GCA_025458365.1 Hyphomonadaceae bacterium | reverse complement strand
GGCGAGCTTGAACCGGATTCGGGCAGTGTCAAACAGGGCAAGACCCTGACCATGAGCTATCTGGACCAGACCCGCGATGCGCTGAAGCCCGATGCCACCTTGTGGGATACGTTCGCCCCATTTGGTGGCGACCAGATCATGGTGCGCGGCCATCCCCGCCATGTGGCTGCCTATGCCAAGGACTTTCTTTTCGGGTCCGAGCATTTGCGCCAGCCGGTGGGCACGTTTTCCGGCGGCGAGCGCAACCGGGTGTTGCTGGCGCTCGCTCTTGCACGGACTGCCAACCTGCTGGTGCTTGACGAGCCGACCAACGATCTCGACGTCGAAACGCTCGACGTGCTCGAGCAGATGCTCGCCGATTATGATGGCACGGTGCTGCTGGTCAGCCACGACCGGGCGTTTCTGGATGGCGTGGTGACCTCCACGCTGGCCCCGTTGGGCGACGGACGCTGGATCGAGACACCAGGCGGCTGGACTGACCTGATAAGCCAGGGCGTGCCGGATGCCGCCATCGGGGCCAAACCGCGCGGCGAAAAGTCCGGTGCGAAGCAGGCAAAGGCCGATGCAGCAGCCGTGCAGACGGCCACGAAACCAGTGAAGCTGTCCTACAAGGATGCGCGGCGTCTGGGGGAACTGGAGGCCGCGATCCCCAAGCTGGAAGCCGAGATCGCCCGGCTGGACGGCGTATTGTCCGATGCCGGGCTGTATGTGCGAGATCGTGCCGCATTTGACCGGGCCATGGCGGCAGCTGAAAAGGCACGAGCGAGCCTGGCTGCCAGCGAAGACGAATGGCTGTCTTTGGAAGTTTTGAAGGGCGGTTAGTGTTTCCGCCCCCATCCCCGCCATTCCGACGGTACTTCCCCCACGCTGTGCGCGGGGAAGAGTTAGGTCCGCCACCCCATCCACTGCTGGCCCGGGCGATGACTCAAGCTCAAGATCACAGCGCCTGCCTTCTGCCCTTGAACTCGCGCGCGGAATAGGCGACCACCAGACGATCAGATTTGGTCGCGTTCGCGTGATGGGTACCGGCTGCGGGGCAGGAGAGGCGGGGACTGCATGGCTGCAGGATGTGCATTTTGCGCATGGAGCCGGGTGGTGATCGCGCTTGCTGCTGTGTCCGGCTTTTGCGGGCTTGTGGCAATCAGCCTCATGGACGGCGCTGATGTACCTGTGTGGGTGTGGATGGGCCTTGGCGTGAGTGCCGTGATTGCGTTCAAGGTGGTGACGGGACGGCGGCAGCGCTCTAAAGGGCTGCCATCAGATGAGGTGTTGTGATGGCGAAAATCGTCGTCGATGGAACGGAAGTGGATGTGCCCCCCGAATACACGCTGTTGCAGGCGTGCGAGGCGGCTGGCGCGGAAATTCCCCGATTCTGTTATCATGAGCGCTTGAGTGTGGCCGGCAATTGCCGGATGTGCCTGGTGGACGTCAAAGGTGCGCCCAAGCCGGTGGCGTCGTGCGCCCAGCAGGTGAAAGACCAGCGCCCCGGCCCCAATGGCGAGCCGCCCGAAATCATCACGAAGTCCGACAAGGTGAAAGCCGCGCGCAATGGCGTGATGGAATTCCTGCTGATCAACCACCCGCTGGACTGCCCGATCTGCGATCAAGGCGGCGAGTGTGACCTGCAGGACCAGGCCATGGCCTATGGCCGTCCGACCAGCCGCTATGATGAAAACAAGCGGGCGGTTGAAGACAAGACCATGGGTCCGCTGGTGAAGACGGTGATGACCCGCTGCATCCAGTGCACCCGCTGCGTGCGATTCGCGACCGAAGTGGCCGGTGTGCCCGAACTGGGCGCCATCGGTCGTGGCGAGGACATGGAGATCACCACCTATCTGGAAGCCTCGCTGACCAGCGAGCTGTCAGCCAATGTGGTGGACCTCTGCCCGGTTGGTGCGCTGACTTCCAAGCCCTATGCCTTCAACGCCCGCCCGTGGGAGTTGAAGAAGACAGAGACCATCGACGTGATGGATGCGCTGGGCTCCAATATTCGCGTCGATGCGCGCGGGATCGAAGTGCTGCGCGCGCTGCCCAAGATCAATGAAGAGATCAACGAGGAATGGCTCTCGGACAAGTCGCGCCATGCGGTGGATGGGTTGAAGCGCCAGCGGCTCGACACGCCCTATCTGAAATCCGGTGGCAGCCTGAAGCCTGTGGCCTGGCCGGAGGCGCTCGGTGCGCTGGCTGACCGGCTGAAGGGTGACGCCAGCCGGATTGGCGCGATTGCAGGCGATCTGGTGTCGGCTGAAGGCATGAAGGCCGCGCTCGATGTGTTGCGCGGGCTGGGCGTGGCCAATACGGATTGCCGTCAGGATGGTGCCGTGATCGCCATCGAATCGCCGGCAACCGATCCGCTCGGCCGCGCTGGTGTGCGCGGCCGGGTCAACACCCATTTTGCCGGCCGTCTTGGCGGCGCGCTGCTGCAATCGGCGATCGATTTCGGCACGCTGGCGGCCGCCCAGTCGCTCAGCAGCTCATCAGTGATCATTGCCGGCCCTGCTCTACAGGCTGGCACCTCGCAACTGGTCGGCCCTCCACCCAAACCCACATTGTCAGTGCAGCAGGGTGCCAAAATCTCCGTGCTCGTTGCCCGCGATCTGGAGTTCGCGCCCGTGGAAGCCGATCAATGAGCGGCGAGGTCGCCAGCCTTGCCGGCGGGGTCTATCTTCGCCAGGCGCTGGCACCGCTGCGGGATTTTCTGGCCCGCACCGATGTCACCGACATCTATGTCAACGAGCCCGGCGCCCTCTGGCTGGAAACGCTGGGCGGACGCACGGAACATCATCTGGCGCC